>CAYPKL010000136.1:0-6989 GCA_964411285.1 uncultured Rikenellaceae bacterium | reverse complement strand
CCGGAGTTCAATGTCAAAATTAAATCCTGTACCAAAAATGTCTTTTCCAAGCAAGCCATATTCCCTGGCCTGAGCGATTGCAACATTAAGCCGGTGTACAGCCAACGGATACTCAGCCCTCACATAGATCAGGCCATTTGAGGCGCCAATGCTATAGCCGCAAATTGCCATTGCTTCCAGAACTGAATGCGGATCGCCTTCAAGTACTGAGCGGTCCATAAAGGCGCCCGGGTCACCCTCATCTGCGTTGCAGACTACATATTTCTCATCTGACTGGCTCTTGCTGGCAATTTCCCACTTTAACCCTGTAGGAAATCCGGCGCCGCCGCGACCCCGCTGACCTGAGTCTTTAATGACTTTGATGACGTCCTGAGGCGTCATTTCGGTAAGTGCCTTTCCAAGTGCCTGATAGCCATCTCTGGCAATATATTCATCGATATTCTCAGGATTTATAAATCCGCAATTCCTGAGCACAATCCTGAGCTGCTTTTTGAAGAATCCCATGTGCTTCGAATCTCCGATAGGTTCTTTGGTTTTGGGATCGTGATATAAAAGCCGTGTAACTTTTCTTCCTTTAATAATGTGCTCTTCCACAATTGTCTGGGCATCTTCGGGCTTGACCTGTACATAAAATGTATTATCAGGCAGAACTTTTACAATCGGACCCTTTTCACAAAAGCCAAAGCATCCGGTGAGAATTACCTGGACTTTTTCTGATAATCCTTTTGCCTCTAGTTCATCCCTTAAATTCCAGACAATTGCATCGCTTTCAGAAGAATGGCAGCCTGTGCCACCGCATACCAGAAGATGCATGCTGTATTTTGACATTGTTTAACCTCCTATTCTTTAGAATCTATAGTTTCATAATTAACCGGGATTATGCCGTCGATAAACTCCCCTTCCTTTATATACTTTTCGATGATCAGATCGGCTCTTTTCAGATCTACAAAACCGAAAACAACAGGATCCTTCCCCGGGAGTTTTATTTCAACTGTAGGTTCGGCATAGCAATAGCCCATGCATCCTGTCTGGGTAACGATCGCAGAAATATTTCTCCTGTCAAGCTGCTCTATGAAAAACTCCATGATGGGTTTTGCTCCTGCAGCAATACCACACGTAGCCATGGCAACTTTTACCTGAACATTATTTTCAGGATCTGTTGCTTTAATCCTTACGTCCAGTCCTGACTTTGTTTCTTCGCGTTTCTTTTTAAGATCCGCTAGTGACTTGATTTGTGACATGCTTGTTATTATTTAGTTAATTCAATTAGTACAAGTATCGGGTATTTAATATTTTTAAAATTATTCCATATATTCTTCATCTTTTTATTCTCTGAAAAGGCTGTTTTTTTCCTTAAAATCTGAAGCATTAATATCGTTAAGGTTTTGATTTATCATTTCCTTTATATCTTCAAGCAATTGATATTCACTAAAGTTATCGATCCGGAGAAACTCTTTGGTCTCTTTTGAAGAAAACCTGTATTCTCCTTCATCGGTTTTGTGGTTGTAAAGAAAATCAATTTCCGGGTTTGCAGACATGAGAATTGTCATTACTCCTGCAATATCACCAAGTGGCTGCCTGTCAACATGGGAAAGAGAAAAATCAGCAATAACATTTGTTCCTTTACCTTCCTGTGAATCAATCAATAGCTCTCCCCCGGTAAGATTTGCATGGTACTTCAGAAGAGCCAGTCCCATTCCTATTTTCCTTGTTGTACGGGTGGTTACAAAAGGATCTGTTACTCTGGTAACCATTTTTTCTGTCATTCCGGAACCGTTATCATCAATTACAATTTCAAAGAGATCTTCCTGTTTCGACTCTTTTATTCCGATAAATATTTCTGATGCTTTTGCCCTGACTGAGTTTTGGACAATATCAAGTATATTCAGTGATAATGTTTTCATCGGTAAATGAATCGTCTGTTATTAGTGCCTTTAAAAGCCATCTTTATCTCTTCAAATGATGGCTTTTCCAGCTCCAGTATATTAAAAGCGGCGCCAATATGTTGCGGATAATGAGCGTCTGAATCAGTAACCAGAGGGTAAGATTTGATCTCCGGATGGAGTGAGGCAAATTTCTCAGGTGATATTCTCCTTGAAACCTCCAGAGCATCTGCATTAAGATCTTCAGGCAAAAATCCAAGCTGACTGAAAATACTGTTCTTTGTTCTGTCTATGTGTGCAGGGATGAATATTCCGTTGTTCAAATGAACGAAAACTTCCAGCTCCTTAATTGTAATATTGGTTGCATTTGTAAGAAGCTTTTCTTCAGTGCGGATAATATCTTCATTTTCATCCACTACGACCTGGTCACCAAATATCAGAGGATCATTTTTAATTTCCGGGAGATTGGCATCAAGAAATTCCTGAAACAGATCAAGTGTTTCAGGTTTTTCAAAAAACGCAAGGCAGTGAACTTCCTCTTTTGTTGTTACTTCCGCCCCTCTCAGTACAAATATATCTTTTTCAGATCCAAGTCTGCAAACAAGCCCGCTCTGTCTTGTGGAGTTGTGGTCAGTAATTCCTATTATGTCAAGATCTTTGCGGATTGCTTCGGAAACAATATTTATGGGGCTCATACTCAGGTCGCCACATGGGGATAATAATGTATGTATATGCAAGTCAGCCCGGTAAAATTTCATTCCTTTTTTAATAATTCAAATATTTTTCCAACAGTTGTAAAAGTATCGGCATCTGTTAAAAGGATAGGTATATTTTCCTCATTGCTCTTTTTTATGGTTTGTTCGTCAGGCATTGAGTTCCTGACAATTATAATTGCTGACAGTTCTTTCAGTGAAGCAACGGCAATAACATTATGGTGAGCCTGAAGGGTGATCCATATATTTCCTTCCCCGGCATTTCCTATTACATCGCTTAAAAGGTCCGAAACATAACCTCCTGTAACCTCATTGCCTAATCCGCCATTTCCTGATACAACTGTCAGGTTCAATGCTGAAACGATATCAGTTATTTTTATCATTTGTTCCGATTTTTTTACAACAATTCTCAATTTTTTCAGCTCCCCAAATGTCTTCAATTATTCTGCAGCCTTCTTCGGGGGTCAATAGATTCTGATCGATCATCTGCTGCTGCACAAAGATGCAATGTGAAATTCCGGCATCTCCCTGTACAATATCTTCTGCAAGCGTCTGACAGTCAGGAGCGCCGCATCCGGCACAGTCAAATCCGGGAAGAAAGCCCATTATTTGCCTCTTTCTTTCCATTTTTTTCATTGCCAGGGAAAGGTCTTCGTCAAGCTTTTCAATGCTTCTGGGATCAATATTGCCCAGAAAGCTATGCTCTTTGAGATTAATAAACCCGTCAGTAAGCTTTTTAAAAACATCGTTTTCATCTTTTGTGTGGTCGGAAGCAAGTTTTCTGAGTCTTTCAACAGTCAGAAACCTGTTCCCGGTCATAAGAATGCCGCCTGCGCAACCTTCATCACAGGCTCTTAATTCAAGGAAATCAGCACTTCCCAGCTTTTCATTCTCAACCTCCTCAAGTATCTCAGTAACATTTTTGATTCCATCAACTGCCAGAGCCCTTTTCGTGGAGTGTATTGCTTCACCATGGGTCAGGCTCCACAGGATTCCCCTTGAACTTAATAAGTCATCGGTTACAGGCAATTCGGTTTCAGAATTGTTTTTCTGCAGAAGCTTCTGTATCTTGTTATACAGGAAATTCATATTTATTACTCCTGTTACTACTGACTCAGTATCCCCGACAGGGCTCTTAATGGCAGCAATTTTTGCAGCACAGGGAGTTGCATAAAACAAGCCAATGTTTTTAGCAGGAATTCCTGTTGATTTAAGTTTCTCAAAATAATATAATGCCGACATGTCAATGGGGGGATTGACTTTCATAATATTGTTGACAAGGCCGGGAAATTTAACCTGGATAAGTCTGACGATAGCAGGACAGAATGATGAGATCAGAGGCCGGATTTCGTCTTTGAGTTTACACTCACTGTAAGCTTCAAGAACCATATCGACGGTATTTTCAACCTGGTAGACATGTGTGAATCCAATATCTTTCAGCGCTCCGTAAATTGACGTAACATTGATCTTATGAGAGAACTGGCCTATCAGAACACTGGGTATGAGAATTACTCTGACCGGGTAATTGAAAATCATTTCAAGATCATCCTGCTCAACACCGATGGCTGAAACCGGACAAGCTTTATAACATTCCCCGCAATCGACGCACTTGTTAGCGGTAATTATGGCCTTGCCATTAATTACACGGATGGCATTGGTGGGGCATGCTTTCATACAATGAGTGCATCCGATGCAAAGATCTCCATGTACTTTTAATGCATGATGGAAATCGATATTTTGGTTTTTATCCGGCATCTGCCTTTAAATATGTAATCAATTCTACAACAGTACCAATACCAGATTCACTGGCAATATTCATGATATCGCAGTTCTTCTTCATGTTTGAGAGGCCCATTCCGGCTCCAAATCCCATTTCTCTTACATGGGGTGAAGCGGTTGAATAACCTTCCTCCATCGCTTTGGGTATATCAGGTATTCCGGGCCCCATATCTTTTATAACTATTTTTATTTTTTCATTATCAATTTCAACATCAGCAATACCCGAATAGGCATGAGCTACCACATTTACCTCCGCCTCATAAAGAGCGATGACTATTCGCTTTGAAATAGCATGGTCAATATTCAGCTGCCGGAGTATTTTCTTCACAGAACTGGCGACTGTTCCTGCAGTGGAGAAATCGCCACCGGCTATTTTATAACTATTATGCATTTAAAACAACGGTTTTATGCCCGCTTTGTATAACTCCCCTGATATATGGAATACGGAGAAGGGGCTTTCTATCAGAACAATCCCATTCTCTTTTGCCAGCGAAATAATATCTCCGTTTATCCTTTTATTCCGGGCAAAAACAATACAGTGGATTTCTGCCATTTCTGAAGTTCTGATTACCTGCAAATTTGCCAGTCCGGTAATTAACAGGATGTTTTCCTTATCAACTTTTAGTACGTCACTCATCAGGTCAGAAGAGAAGGCGTATTCAACACTTTCAGAAATCTTTTCCTCACAGCATACCACCCGTCCGTTTATTCTTTCAGCTATATCTTTGGTCGTCATAATTTCTTGTTAGAGGTCATTCGTTCTTATCAAATGAGTTATAAATCTCCGGCAAAGATAGTAATTTATTGTTAATTAAATAACAGTGTTAATAAAATAACACAAATAATAACAATAATAAATTTGAGAGTGAGTAACCGTACAAAATATGCAATGAAAATTAAAGAACAGGTTTAAACTGCAACTCCAAAATTACAGGGATAATTTAAGCAATTTATCTGAGTATTACATTCCCCAGGAGCACTCTTCCACTTTTCCAGAATGCTCTGAAATATGGATCATCTGTGATATAAATAACCTCTCCTGACCCGATTTTTTCAGATCCGATAACAAGGGTATTTTTGATCTGTTTTCTGAATTTATAACCTGCAAATCCAGCTACCGGTTCATTATCAAGAATATAGCCGATATTGCTTCCTTTATTGAGAAAGGGGTAAACTGAGTTCTTTTTCATAATGAACCATTCATTGCCCAATCCAAATCCATATGGATGCGTGTTATCAATTTTCACTTTATATATACTTCCGGCAGATCTCTCTGAAAGCATATTCCTTCTATCGATATCAAATTTTCTGAGAAGCAGAGTATCATCACTTCTTTCCTTTTTTTCAAGTGCTTTTAGCTCCAAACTTCTCATCTCTTGTGCTTTAAAAAGAGCAGTCGATTTCTCAGATGCAAAAACAGAAATTGCATTTTCAAATGCTATTACTCTCCCCCCTTTTTTTACGAAATCCACGATTGTATCCTTCAGTTTTGTATATTTTCCTGAGGTCAGAAGTAAGACATCATAATCACGAAGATCAATTTTATCGGTGTTGTTGGTGTTTATCAGAGAAACAGGGTATTCCAGGTCTCTCTCAAAGAAGTACCATAATTCACCAACACTTCCTGTTGATGTTCCTTCACCGCATAAAATAGCAGCGTTCACCCTGGCCATCAGTGGTGTATAATCTGATCCGAGATCCCTTCCTTTTTCCACCAGCCCCGATAAAACCGGAACAAGCTTTACCTGCAGCCTGTTAGCCTCATCACTCACTATGCGGTCAATTTTGTTTTCCTTATCTGCATTGTCACCAAGAGTGATGATGAAACTGCCCCTGTCAAAATTGCTCCCGTTTATAGAGAAGGGTTTGATTGAATATCTGGTTTTGATATTTTTCTTTTGAAGGGCTGCAATATATTTCAGCTCATTAAAACCTGTAAAATTTACAACATAGCCATAGGGTTTGCTTTTAACAGTTTCGTTTCTGATAATTTCGGATTCAACATTCCCATCCTGTGGTTTTATACGTTCTTCAAGAGCAAATGCCTTCAGGTTATATACATAAGGTAAAGCCCAGGCTGAAAGATCATAACTTAATGAATCAGAAGCCTTACTGTCCGGTTCAAACAGGACACTTATAAAATGGGACTGTGGCTGATAAGCACTGATAAGGAGATCACCCTTTTCAATTGTTACTTCGCCTGAGTTATTGGCTGAATAATCAAATCCCCTGATTTTTTTCCCGATACTTCCGGCGTATGAATATCTGATCTGATTCCTTTTAAGCAGTTGAAGAAAGTCATTCAGGTTTGATCTTTCATTTGATCCCTTGATTATTATTGATTTGTACTGAAATGAGGGTTTTTCTTTGCTCTCTGCAAAGAAACTGTTAAATTCTGTTATAAGTTTTTCCCTGTTTTCATATGATATTTTCAGAGTAGCCATTGAAGCCGTAAAATGGCCATCAATTCTCTTCTTAAGGGTAATTGTATCACCTGATTGTTGTTTAAGAGCGAGACCGGCATCACCGCTTCCTCCCTGTTCGTAAGTAAATCCTATTGATCCGTTAAAAAGCGGCCATGTATCCCCAAAACTCGGACAGAAAAGATCAAAGG
>CAYPKL010000135.1:0-3631 GCA_964411285.1 uncultured Rikenellaceae bacterium | reverse complement strand
TGCAGCCGCTTCCATTCTGAAATCCAAAGCCGAAATGGAACCAGGAAGAGCTACTAATGCGGCAGCTTTGGCCCTTAAATCAAGAATTTTATTGTTTGCAGCAAGTGACCTCACTGCTGATGGAACTGCAGAAAGTAAATATGTCGGTTACGAAAGCCCGAACAGAACTGAACTTTGGACTGCAGCAAGAGATGCCGCAAAAGCGGTTATTGATTTAAATGAATATAGCCTTACAGACTTTGGCGCCCCTGAAAAAGATGCCGTATCCAAAAACTATTTTGAGTTCTTTAAGCAATATACTCTTGAAAACAATGAAATAATATGGGGTAAGATGTTTGTACTGGATGTGGGCGACCGTCACAGTTGGAATGTTATGCAGGGATCCAATGGATTAGGCTGTTATGGCGGTAATACTCCTAACCAATCCCTGATCGATGCTTATCAGATGGAGGACGGATCAGATTTTTTTGACCATTTTACTGTTGATGCAAATGGATACTATAGGAATAAAGGGACTACAAAATATAGAAATAAAAGTCCTTACCTGCATCGGGAACCAAGATTTTACGGGTCAATATTATGCGATAGTGCTATCTGGCAAAAAAGATTTGAAGATCTGGCAGACCTTGATCCCCTCGGTATATACGACAGACGAACCCGAAGGGTGATGCAGGGGGGAACAGAAATAAGCAAAACCTATGGAATCGATACCCGTAACGGCCCTGTAGGTAACTGGAATGCCGGCTATACAGGCTATCTGACAAAAAAGATGATGGACGATAAAACTATCACAGTTACTGAGGATGTTATTAATACTAATATCTGGATTGAATTCAGATATACAGAGGTATTAATGAACTATGCGGAGGCATGCCTGGGATTATCAGATAATGGTACTGCAACCACCTATATTAATATGATTAGAAACCGTGCCGGATTACCTGATTTTACCGGAGATATTGAAACTGCTCTTCAACAGGAAAGACATATAGAATTTACTTTTGAAAACTTCAGATGGTACGATATCAGAAGATGGAAAATTCTGGAAAATGTTCTTACGAATGCAAAAGGTATGGATATAGTGGAAACAACGAATAAAGATGACGGAACTGTTACAACAACCTGGCAACTTATTAATTGTCAGGATCGTCAGGCAGTAAAGAAAATGTATTGGATTCCTATTCCCACCGACGAATTGAAAAAGGCGCCTCAACTGGTGCAAAACCCCGGATACTAAAACTTGAAAGTATAGTGCAGATTCCCACAAATAATAATGAGAATCTGCACTTCTTTTATCAATAAAAACAATCTTATTAAGTCAAAGTTATATGAAAAGCAACCGTAGAAATTTTATAAAACTAAGCGGTTTAGCCGGCGTTAGCCTCATAAGCTCTAATATTTTACCGGCATGTGCACCGAAACCAGAAAAAAATGGGGTCTCCAATCTTGATCAGATAAAAACACAGGCAATAAAACAAAGAAGCCAGGAATTCAATATGTCTGGTTATGCTGCTCCTAAAATAGAAAATGTCCGTATTGGTTTTATAGGGCTTGGAAGCAGGGGACCTGAACATGTTTCAAATGTAAGTTTGCTTGAAGGAGTAGAAATTAAAGCATTGTGTGATATAGTTCCTGAAAAAGCAGACAGAATCAAAAGCATGGTGGCAGGTTCCGGTTTTACACCTGACATCTACACAGGCGAAGAAGAGGCGTGGAAAACGATGTGCGACAGGGATGACATAGATCTGATTTATATCGCTACCCCATGGAGTATGCATGCTCCAATGGCAGTTTATGCAATGGAACATAATAAACATGTATGTATTGAAGTGCCTGCAGCAAAAACGATGGAAGAATGCTGGCAACTTGTTGAAACCTCTGAGAAAACCCGTAAGCATTGCATGATGCTGGAGAATTGCTGTTACGACTTTTTTGAATTGCTCACTCTGAATATGGCGAGGCAGGGGTTCTTTGGAGAGATAGTTCACTGTGAAGGTGCCTATATACATAACCTCATTGGGCTCAATTTCAGTAAGTCAGATTACTGGGAAATGTGGCGTTTAAGGGAAAATGCAAGCAGGAGCGGAAACCTTTACCCGACACATGGCTTAGGTCCGGTTTGCCAGGTAATGGGTATAAACAGGGGCGATAAAATGGATTTCCTGGTTTCAGTAATGAGCAAGGATGCCCTGATGAATGAAACAGCAAAAAAACTTGCAGCAACCGATAGGTTTTTTAGCGAGTTTGTTGATAAACCCTACAGGGGGAATATGACTACTTCTACTATTCGTACCAGTTTAGGGCATACAATAATGGTGCAGCACGATGTTACTTCACCTAATGTCTATTCCAGGATTCATAAGATCAGCGGAACAATAGGATCTGCCTTGAAATATCCATTACCAGGAAAAATTTCCATTGGTGATGAGTGGGTTTCTCCTGAAGAATATAAGGTGATTGAAGAAAAATATACTCCGGAAATTATCAGAAAAATTGGTGAACTGGCTAGACAGGTCGGTGGCCATGGAGGGATGGATTTTCTGATGGATTGGCGTACAATAGATTGTTTGCGTAATGGGTTGCCATTCGATCAGGATGTTTATGATGCAGCCCTCTGGAGCTCAATTGCACCCCTAAGTGAATGGTCGGTGGCTAATCGCTCAAACTCTATTGATGTACCTGATTTCACCGGTGGTTCATGGAAAACAAACAAACCGTTGGATCTGTTGCTGGAAAAAGGTGGAAATACCAAAGTTGTAAAATCGGAAAAACCCAGGGCATGAAGAAGCTCTCTAATTGAAGGAGTTAAAATTAAATCAGTACTTAGAATGGATAAAAGTATAAATAATCCTTCTCCCGCATTAGCAGGAAGGATAACTTCCGTAGATTTTTTCCGCGGTTTCACAATGTTTCTGCTTATCGGCGAAAGTACACGCCTTTACGAACACCTTCGTGCTGTTGAAGGCAGCGGTATTATCAACTTTTTAGGTACACAGTTAGAGCATCATGATTGGCACGGTATGTATTTCTGGGACCTGATACAGCCCTTCTTCATGTTCATCGTTGGTGTGGCCATTCCGTTTGCTGTTGCCAACAGGAGAAAGAAAGGAGAATCTGAAAAGTCATTGGTGTTGCATGCAGTAAAACGGTCATTGCTTTTATTGTTTTTCGGATGGGCATTATACTGTATTGAGCCGGGACACATAGTTTTCAGGTTTCAGAATGTTCTTGCCCAGCTGGCTGTTACCTATCTGGTCGCATTTCTACTGAGAAATAAAAGCTTTTCTTTCCAGATCATCTTCACACTTGTGATCCTGCTATTGATCGACCTGGCCTACAGATTTTTCCCTGTCGAAGGTTTCAATCATCCCTGGGAGCCTTTTCAGAACCTTGGGTCGTGGGTAAACAATAAAATTGAAGGTGTGGATAAATCAGATATTTGGGCCTCATTAAATGCTGTTTCAACAACCGCCCATACTGTCTGGGGTGTTTTATGCGGCAAAATCCTGATGAGCAACCGGACCTCAGGCCAGAAAATCGGAACTATGATCATCGCAGGTATTGCTGGTTTGATTATCGGGTATTCACTTGACTTTTTAAGCATTACTCCGATTATTAAGAAGATAGCTAC
>CAYPKL010000134.1:0-9348 GCA_964411285.1 uncultured Rikenellaceae bacterium | reverse complement strand
ATAGCTGATAAAGAATTATTGCTACAAGAAGAATATCAACTGCATCAAGTGCTGTAAATTTAAATATCATAATTCAGCTGTACTGTTTTTTATTCTTTCAACCAGCTTTACAGCCTGAACTGCCTCCTTAACATCATGAACGCGAAGGATGTCGGCACCGTTGAGCAGCGCTGCAGTATTCAGGACAGATGTTCCGTTAATCGCCTCTTCAGCCGAAATATCAAGCGTTTTCCAGATCATCGATTTTCTTGACAGGCCTGCCAGCAAAGGCATTCCCGTTATTGAAAAATCATTAAGCCTGCGGAGCAGTTCAAAATTATGGCTGACTGTTTTTCCAAAACCGAATCCCGGATCAATTATAATATCCCTTATTCCTAATGACTTAAGTTTGAATATTTTGTCGCCGAACCAATGGAGAATATCGGCGATAACATCATCATACTCCGGATTTTTCTGCATGTTCTGGGGAGTGCCCTGCATATGCATTAGAATATAAGGAACATTGAGGCTTTCAATAACATTGAACATCCCGGGATCGGCTTCTCCTCCTGAAATATCATTTATAATTCCCGCACCGCAGTCGTAAACAGCTTCCTTCGCAACCTCCGATCTGAAGGTATCGACTGATATTACTGCATCGGGCATTTCACGGATAATGATCTTCACTGCATTAAGAACACGTTTTTTTTCCTCTTCAACCGTGATCTCTGCAGCGCCGGGACGTGATGAATATCCACCTATATCAAGAATGTCAGCACCGTCGATCACCATGTTGAAGGCGGCTTTTATGATCTCATCGTCGGTGTTGAAACGGCTTCCGTTAAAGAATGAATCGGGGGTAACATTAATTATTCCCATTACTTTCGGAATGGAAAGATCCAGAAGATTTCCCCGGACGTTAATGAATTTTGGCTTTTCAGGCAAGTTGTTTCATTTTTTTACGAATTTAAGGATTTTTCTTAAATACCCCTTTACATTTAATCCTGCCATACACTTTCATCTTTGCCCTGCCGTTATTACATTTGTGCTGAATGAAACCGGAACGGAAATGAAGCTTTTTGTTATAGAGGGAGTTGACGGATCAGGAAAGTCGACTCAGATGGAGCTTTTAAAGAACTTCTTTTCAGAAGAGGGCTATGATTGTGAATTTCTTCACTTTCCGAGAACTGATGCACCTTATTTCGGAGAGCTGATCGCCAGGTTCCTTCGCGGTGAATTCGGTTCGCTGAAAGAGGTCGATCCCTACCTTGTTGCTATGCTGTATGCAGGCGACCGCAATGATGCTTCAGAAACCATAAGGTCGTGGCTGAAGAAAGGGAAAATTGTATTCCTTGACAGATACACTTATTCTAACATTGCTTATCAGTGCGCTAAACTGGATGATCAGAATGAAAGGGACATTCTGATGCAATGGATACTCTCGCTTGAATTCAGTCATTTTGCAATTCCCAGACCCGATCTGAATATTTTTCTGGATGTACCCCGGTCATTCACACAAAAAAAGCTTATGTCAGGCAGGTCGGGCGACAGCAGAAGCTACCTGAACGGGAACAGGGATATACATGAGGAGAGCCTTAACTTTCAGGAAAAGGTAAGGGATATATATCTGAAAATTGCTGAGACTGATGACAGAATGGCAATAGTAAACTGTATCGATAATGACAAAATGCTTCCACCGGAAACGATCTCGGGAATGATACTGAAAATCATAAATGAAAGAAATTTAATCTGATATGAAACCGGTAAGATTAATAAGCAGATTAATAACAGGACTTGTCTTTATGTTTTCAGGGTTAGTTAAAGCTATTGATCCTCTTGGTTCGGCTTACAAATTCCACGACTATTTTCAGGCTTTTAACCTTCAGTTTCTGATCCCGTTTGCACTTCCGCTGGCAATTTTTCTTTGTACCGCTGAGTTCATTTCGGGATTTTCGGTGTTGTCGGGCTACAGGCAGAAAACGGGAATAATCGGTGTAATGATTCTTATGCTCATTTTCACACCTCTAACACTCGTTCTGGCATTAACAAATCCTGTATCTGATTGCGGCTGTTTCGGAGATGCAATTCATCTTACAAACTGGCAGACCTTCGGAAAAAATATTGTTCTGATGATTTTTGCCGTAATTCTTTTTTCAGGCAGAAACCATGTCGTAATAGTCTTTGAACCACTGAAAGAATGGATTCTGATTGTTATTATGACAGTAGTTTTTGTAGTATTTTCTCTTCTTAACCTGAAGTATCTGCCGCTGATAGACTTTCTGCCATATAAAACTGGTGTTAATATTGCCGATGGAATGAAAATTCCGGAAGGTGTGGCTGCCGATAAATATGAGACCACTTTTATTTATGAAAAAAACGGAGTAGAAAAAGAATTCACTCTTGAGAATTATCCTGGCGCAGACACATCCTGGAAATTTATCGACCAGAAGTCGGTTCTTGTTGAAAAAGGTTATCAGCCGCCTATCCATGATTTCAGCATATCACTCAGCGACGGATCAGACATAACTGATAAGATACTGGCGGATAAGGGTTTCACCCTGCTTCTCATCTCAAAAAAGCTGGAAGAGGCAAAGTCGTCACGGCTTGAAGCTGGCTTCGAACTTGGTAATAATTGCATGGAAAATGGAATAAGTTTTTATGTGGTGACAGCTTCCGGCAGTGACGTTGTTAATAAATATAACAAGGGTCCGGTTATCTGCACAGCCGATGAAACGACTCTTAAGACAATAGTAAGGGCGAATCCGGGGTATCTGCTTATAAGCAACGGAAATATAGCAGGAAAATGGTCGTGGGCCAATGTACCGGCGAAGGATGAATTCTCTTCAGGAATGACAGCTGATCATTTTGCAGATCTGAATAATAGAACATACAAATTAGCCGTTATCATTGCAGGGTTGGCTGTAATACTTATTTTGTTGCTGATTGGCGTTTTACGGGGAAGAAGAAACAAGTGACCTCACCCCCTCTTATCCCCCGCTCCCGGAGAGAGCGGGGGACGATTGTTCTTAGTTTGAATTAAGCCCCCTTTAGGGGGTTTGGGGGTAGTGAAGAAAAAAATAAACTCAAATATTTAAACCAAATTAATAATTCTATGAGAAAGAAAATCGTTGCCGGGAACTGGAAAATGAACATGGATCTGACCGAAGGGCTCAGATTTGCCAAAGAGATTGATTCATATTTTAAAGAAAAACCATCAAAAGCCGAAGTTATTCTATGCACACCATTCATTCATCTCCCGGGTGTTTCAGAAATTGTCAGTAACGGGAAGGTTGCCTGCGGAGCCCAGAACTGTGCTTCGGAACAGTCAGGTGCATATACCGGTGAAGTTTCGCCGGCAATGATCAAAAGCACCGGAGCAAAATATGTAATTATCGGCCACTCGGAAAGAAGAACTTACTACCATGAAGATAACCTGTTGCTGCATAAAAAGACCTGGCTTGCAATCGGCACGGGACTTGATGTGATTTTCTGCTGTGGTGAAGTTTTAAAGGAAAGAGAATCAGCCAGGCACTTTGACGTGGTAAAAACACAGCTGGAAGAGGGAGTATTTAAACTGCCGGAAGATAAATTCAGGAAAATAGTTATTGCCTACGAACCCGTCTGGGCAATAGGAACAGGACTGACAGCAACTCCCGATCAGGCAGAGGAGATGCATAAATACATCCGCGGCCTGGTGAATGAGAAATACGGGAAGGCTTGTGCAGAAGATCTGACGATCCTTTATGGCGGAAGCTGCAAACCTTCAAATGCCGTTGAGATCTTTTCAAAGCCCGATGTCGACGGAGGACTAATAGGCGGGGCATCTCTTAAGAAAGAGGATTTCTGTGCTATAGTTGAAGCAATATAAAATGATAAAAAAGCTCACCTTTCTGAATTTTGTTTTTCTGTTCCTGTTTTCCGGGGCGCTGTTTCCCCAGGCAAAACCCGTTTTCAGCGGAGATCCTTCAAAATTCAAGGATGAGTTAACAGCTTTCATGGGAACTAATCTGCAGGAAGATCAGTCCATAATACTGAATTCATTTCTGGCAAAATGGGACAGCTCTGCCTTCAGCAGGGATAACATGTCTCGTATCCTTGATCTTTCAGCACAGCTGACCGGCAGGCAGATAAGGGCTGTTCCGCAATTCAGCCAGTTTCTTATGACCCTGGTTGATTTTTCCAATTATAAAAGGGATGATGCGTTTTTAAGCTACTGGCTGACCGGATTCAGTGAGCTACTTTTTAATCCAAGGTTCTCAAATGAAAGTATTTTCAGATATATTAAGAATACAAGTTCACTTATTCAGGACAACCTGCTCTTCAAATCAGGGTCTGTAAGCTGGAAAGTTAAAAATGCAGACCTGGTATTCGTCCATGATACTCTTTTCAATATCAAGGTAACAGATGCTACCCTGACCTGTTATTCCCAGAGGGACAGTACAGAAATATACAACGTAACAGGAATATACTATCCTGATTTACAAATTTTTAAAGGATCAAAGGGGATTGTGACCTGGGAGAAGGCAGGATTTGACAAAAATGATGTTTTTGCCGAGATGTCGGATTATAGTATAAATGTCACGAGAAATAGTTTTTCGTGCGATTCGGCCAGGCTGATGCATAAAACTTACTTTAAGGAACCTGTTTATGGAATTCTTACCGACCAGGCAGCATCTGTATCAATTAAGGAGAAAGCTATTTATCCTCAGTTTGAAACCTATACCAGGCATTTTAAGTTAAAAGATATTTATAAAGGCGTCAATTACCAGGGAGGACTTGCCTTCGAAGGGGCCCAGACAAAAGGGAAGGGAGAGAGAGCGATCCCGGCTGAAATTAATCTTTTACGGAACGACACACTGTATATTAAGATAACATCGAGTGAGTTTGTTTTTTCAAAGAACGGGCTGAGCGCCATGGGAACGGCTGCCACCCTTTATTTTGACAAAGATTCAATTTTTCACTCAAATCTCGGGTTTTCATATAATGCAAATGAAAGGCAGGTAAACCTTTACAGGACCAATAATCCCGTCTCGGCAAGCCCGTATTATAATACATACCATAATCTCGATATGTATTTTGAAAACCTTTCATGGAACATGAACGGCTCGAAAATCCTTATTACCAGGGCCAAAGGAGCTTCTCAGGGACGTGCATCATTCCAGTCTTCCGCTTTTTTTAACGGTGATTATTTCCTAAGCCTTCTGAGTCTCGATGACTACCATCCGCTCACAAGGTTAAAAAAGTTCAGCGAATGGTATTACTCCGAGACATTTCCCGTGAAAGAATTTGCCAAATGGCTCAATAAATCGGAGGAGGCAGTTACAGGATTGTGCATAGATATGGCAATCAAGGGATTCATATTCTATGACAGGGAAAACAATGAAGTGACAATTAAGAAAAAGGCGACCGACTTTATCGATGCCTATGCAGGGAAAAAGGATTATGATGTGATGACAATTTTAAGCGAGGCTAAAGCTCCGGCAGATAATGCAGTACTCGATCTTAAAACTTACGACCTGAAAGTTATGGGCGTCAAAGGTGTCTTTTTAAGTGATTCCCAGAAAGTTGCTATTTACCCCTACAACCAGGAGATTATTATCAAAAAGAACAGAAGCTTTGAATTCGATGGTGTCGTTCAGGCCGGATTGTTTACAATTTATGGACATGACTTCTATTTCAGTTATGATACTTTCAAGATCAGGCTGCCAAAGATTGATTCAGTAAAAGTTGCCGTTGAAACCGGGAAAACAGATGCTTACGGCAACATGATCATAAAAGAGGTGGGCAATCTGATCCAGCTGGCTAAAGGGGAACTCTATATTGATGATCCAAACAATAAGTCGGGATTGAAAAGCCTGTCACAATATCCAATAATAGATTCAAAGTCAGAATCCTACATCTTCTATGACCAGATAGCCGGACTTGAGAATATTTATAACAGAAAGGACTTTTATTTCCAGGTTGATCCCTTTACATTTGAAAATATCGATCATTACAAAAATGAAGAGATGCACCTTGCCGGTGAATTTCGTGGAGGCAATATTCTGAAGCCGATGCGGCAGTATCTGACAGTTCAGGAGAATAACTCACTGGGTTTCCAGATGAATATTCCTTCGGAAGGGGTTGATATTTATGACGGGAAGGGAAGATTCTATGATTTTATAAGCATGAGCGATGCCGGGCTCATCGGAAGAGGGACCCTTAAGCATCTCACTTCTGTAACAAAATCGGACGAATATAAATTCTTTCCGGATTCGATGCTTACCACCGCAGTGACTTTTAACATGGAAAAAGATGTGACCGGACTATTCCCTGAATTGAAAAGCGAGGATGTCAGAATAAAATGGCTGCCCAATGAAAATGAATGGCTTGCCTTTAATAAACCTGAAAAGAATTTCAATATGTTTGAGAACGGGACCGCTCTCGATGGAAGTCTCAACCTCTCTCCCTCCCGGCTGAGTGGTTCGGGTGTAATTAATATGACTGACTCAAGAATCACTTCCAATAATTTTACTTTTACATCTGCCCAGATCAGGGCTGACACTGCTGACTATAATTTCAGGTCGCCATCCACCAGCGGTTATGCGTTTATTGCTGAAAATGCAAATACTGAAATCGATTTTACCCTCAGGAAAGCCAGGTTCCATCTTAACACTGATTCATCGTTTGTAAAGTTCCCTGAGATTGAGTATATCTGTACGATGACTGATTTTGACTATGACATTCAGAGTAAAATTCTTGGGATGGAGCAGAGAGGAAAATCAACAACTGCACTTATGCCTCCTGAAAAGCTGCTGGAACTCGATATGAAAAATCTCGATAAACCCACTTTCATCGCAGTCAACAATTTAAAGGATACAATCGCATTCACCTCACTTAAAGCAAATTATAATGTTGACAACGAGTATATTGAAGCTGAAAACATAAATTATATTCATATTGCTGATGCTCTCATACGACCGGAAAATGGTAAAATCACAATAAACAGGAGAGCAAAGATCAGCAATCTGAAAAACGCTTTTCTCGCTGTAAACAACAGGCATCTGCTCCACTCAGCCGATATAGTTATTGAATCAGCAAAGCGATACTCGGGCAGCGCGGTTTACAATTATACAGATGATAATAAGAATATTGAGCCGATAAGCTTTAAAGAGATTACTGTCGATACTCTCACAACGTCGGCAAAGGGATTCATACCTGAAGATCAGAAATTTATGCTGAGCCAGGCATTCACTTTTTCGGGTGATGTAAATCTGTCGGCAAGGGCAGACAATCTCTTTTTCACAGGCGCAGCAGGAATTGTGAACGATTGTGATATTAAAAGTTTCCCTGTAAAATTTAAATCTTACATCGATCCGGAAAATGTGATGATCCCGCTCAGTGAAAAACCAAGAGACAGGAATGACAATCCTGTTTACTCCGGCTCATTCATCAATGTTGATTCGACGCATATTTATTCCGCTTTTCTGTCGGCCCAGAAATCATGGACAGATATCGGAATTATCACAGCCTCAGGCGTTCTCTGGTATAATAAAGGAAAAGGAAAATATCAGATAGCTTCAAAAGAAAAGATAGCCGATCCTGCAATCTTTGGGAACATGGTGTCGTTAGACAGAAATTTTTGCGTACTGTCAGGAGAAGGAAAACAGAATTTCGGAGCAAATTTCGACCTGGTGAAAATGGAGAATGCGGGCACCATTGAACATCTGCTTGATTCAGAAAAGGTGAATCTGAAAACCATTCTTGCCCTTGATTTCTTTTTCTCACCTGAAGCTCTGAAAATGATGAGTGATGAGATAAAGCTTATTCCCTCGCTTAAAACGGTAAATCTCAATTCCGAATTCAATAATAAAGGCATGAAGAACCTTTTCGGTGAAAGTGTTGCAAACCAGTTGAAAGATGAGGTTAATCTTTTTGGCTCTTTCAAAAATATGCCCCGTGAATTTACTTCAGAATTACTGCTTAATGATGTAAATGTTTACTGGAACGAGGCTTCTTCATCATTCAGATCGACCGGTAAAATAGGAATAGGATTTATTGGCGACCAGGCTGTCAATATGTATGTTGACGGCTTTATTGAAATCCAGAGACGACGGTCGGGCGACATGATAGATATTTATCTTAAAGCAAATAATTCAACCTGGTATTATTTCTCATACTTCAAGGGTGTGATGATGGCCCAGGCCGGAAATATAGAGTTTAACAGACTGATAAGTTCAATCAAGCTGAAAGAGAGGAGACACCCCGACTCATCAACAAAAGTCCCTTACACTTATATGGTTGCTGTCGAAGACAGGCTTACCCGTTTTCTGAGAAGAATGTCGGGTGAGGACGTAGAAGAATTGACGCCTCTTGACGGACTTGTCAGGTGATCAGAGTAATTTAAAACCTTTACTAATGCAGATATTTTATGCTCCCGGGATAAAGGATGACATCCATTATCTTGATGAAAATGAATCCCGGCATTGTATCAGGGTGCTGAGGATGGCAAAAGGAAGCATGATCAGGCTGGTTGATGGCAAGGGAAATCTTTACGAAGGGTACATTAATGATCCTGATCCGCGACGCTGTGAAATAAAGGTGACCAATATCCTGCATGATTTTGAAAAAAGGAATTACCGTCTTCACCTTGCCATTTCACCTTTGAAAAATTTTGAGAGGTTTGAATGGTTTGTCGAGAAAAGTGTTGAGACTGGGATCGATGAGATCACTCCTGTTATCTGCAAAAATACCGAAAAGCAGGGAATTAAGAGTGAGCGGATAAATAACATAATCATCTCAGCAATGAAACAATCAATAAAAGCTGTCAGACCTGTGCTTAACGAACCGGTGGTTTTCAGTGAATTCATTAACAATGATTTTTCAGGCATCAGGATGATTGCCCACTGCAGGGGGGATTTTGAAAGGAGCAAAATTGATGCGATTTACAGTAAAGGTGAAGATGCGATAATAATGATCGGTCCGGAAGGCGATTTCACAAAGGAAGAGATTGCGATGGCCTCCGGCAGAGGATTCAGGTCGGTCCACCTCGGAAAAAGCAGGCTGAGAACAGAAACGGCAGGTATCGCCGCCTGCCTTTCCGTGTACTTCATTAATCAGTAATTTGTTATACCATTAAAATCTGCGTATATCTGCGAGATCTGCGGGAGAAAAAAGATAATTTCCCGCAGATAAAGCTGATTTACGCAGATATCTATTATCAGATTCGTGCAAAAAAAAGGGGTGCCATTTTCGGACACCCCTTTGCTGATTTCTCACTGTTGCTCCCTGACTTTAGCAATCAATTTTCTTGTCAGACGCTTCCCTGCGACAGGTTTCTTGACCTGCTTAAGAAGGTTTATCACATCATTAAATTCCGGGTAAAAACCC
>CAYPKL010000133.1:0-6713 GCA_964411285.1 uncultured Rikenellaceae bacterium | reverse complement strand
CGCTGAACGTGCTTTATCCCTTATATCCTTTTCATTTTTAGCTGATTCCCTGATCCTGTAAACCGTAATATCCGCTTCGGGAAACTCCATTACGACATCAAAATCCTTAAGAGCCTCCTTTCCTCTTAAGGAAGTGACAGCATCCTTCATTTTCCTTGAGTTCCACGTCCTGATTGCCACCATGTCGCTGCTTTCATAGAGCATATATTTCTTCCCTTTTTTGCCGCCAATAGTATAACTGTACATAGCTTCGTAATTAAAAATTAATTATGGTTAATGTCCGTGACAAAAAACTATGGATTAATAATGTTATAATAACATCAGAACTTGTACTGCAAAAAATTTCCTTTACGGACATTAACTAACCAAATTTAAGAAATAAATGGATTGAAAGGGTCCGTAATTTCAGAAATTACATCTTCAAAAATGAGAATATTCAATTAAATCACCCTTCCTGTTAATATTTATGTCAACCTAAACTATCTGTTTGTCAAAATTTGGTTTTTATCTATCTCTGTCTGGAGACCTTTTATATTATACTGATTATTAATTAAATATAATAGGAGATTTGGCAGAAACTGAATTTCTTCCGGTTTCTCCGGTAAATTTCAACTCCTTTTTGACGAACAGGCGGAAAATGTTTACAGGAAGAACCATTCTGTAAATGTCCGGCCCTGATTTGTTGACGACTGGATTTGTTAAAAGTCTTATTTGTCCACTAAATGGGCTTAGCATGCTTGTCACTAATCGATAGTTTTGTTAATTTTACTCAATCAATTTTCAGATTTTGACAGAAAGCACATCCAGTAAAAGGAAGAACTCCCGGAGGGAGGTTTCAGGAACAGGAAATTAAAATAAATGTAATGAAGATCTTTTACCAGATAACAACAAATGATTTAGGGACAGTTCTTTTAAAGAAACGAAAGATAGCAAAAGCTTTACGATGGTGGTTACGCGAGAATGGTCATACCTATCAGTATATGTTCTTTGTTAGTTAGGTCAGGTTTATTCAGGTTAGAAATTAGTTAGGCAAGGCCGGGATTATATTCCGGCTGGTGTTTGAGGAGGAGGATCTTGAGGCTGGTCCTTCTCTTCTTTTTTTATATATCAAGCCTGAACTGAACCCTGACTCCAAGTTCTGAAACATTGGGATGATCAAGATATGTGAACCTTTTAATCAGGTCAACCCTGAAGATCCTGAAGATATTTGAAAGTCCGATACTTGCCTCAATATATGGTTTTTTCTCCAGTGTGAAAGTAAGAGGCATATTATCACTGCCAACAGGGAACATAAACAGGTCATCATGAAATGCAGGATTATTTCTTTCACCAAGTCCCCCATATAAAGCTTTGAAAGTAACTATTTCCCTTAACTTCATTTTTTTCAAAAGGGGGATCTTATTAAAAAGAAATCCGTTAAAACTGTGATCGATATTGAGCGACACATATTTGTCGCTTACAAATTCAAGAAAGTTCATCAGATTATATGAATCTTTAAGATAAGAATATGATTGGTTGGCACTGTGTATAAACAATAAAGGGTAAGGCACTTTACCGGCAATTTTACCGGCTTCAAGCGAAACATCAGTGTAACCCAGTATTGAAATGTAGTACCTTCTGCTAATGTTCAACTGAAAACGTGTATAATCATAGTCATTAAAGAAAAGTTTTGAGCCGCCGGCAATTTTCAGCTGAATCACGGGGTACTGGTTAGGAAAATGATCTCTGTATAGTTTCCCCTGGTAAAACGATTCATTAGGAGCATACCTCAGATTAAGATATAATTCCGAAATGTCGATTTGTTTAATATTTCCGGTTTCAGATAAATAATCCTCATAATTAAAAAACAGGTTCCCCTTTGGTCTTTGCCTGGTAAAACTGTAGCCTATAAGATAAGAAAAGTGGTTTTCGAACTCATTGAGATACTCAAATTTTAAGGTATTGTTGAGTAGCAGCTTGTCATCAATTCCTCTTTTGAATGACAGAAAAATATTGTCGCTCTGGGCGAACTGAAGCTCCTGGCCGGGAATTCTGGTGTCTTTCTGGTAGCTTAACCTTAATGATTTTACCGGAAACTGATATATTGTGCGTGGTGTAAGAGAATAAGTTATCCCGGCATTATATTTAAAAGTTTTATCACCAAACCCATAAGCGGCATAACCATCGAAATTTATCTTTTTGCTGAAGTCAGGCGTTGTCCTTCCTCCGAATCGAACTCTTCTTCCTTCAACCTCATTGAAACTGTAAAAGCTGCCTGCCGGACCAAGTTCAACTTTTCCAAGGTCGAGAAATTCAGTTGAAAGGAGCATTACAATATTCATTTTACGTTTGAAAGCAGGTACCTGATTTATACTGTCAACCATTGTGTACAACCGTCTTTCTGATTTTAAAAGTGGCACCTGCCGGTTATTTTCCCAGAATTCCGCGCTTTCAGCATCGGGATCAATATTCTCGCTCTTCTCCGGTCCGCTGAATATTTTATCATCTACAGGCTCGTTAATCTTATAATCCTGATAGGAAACTGTACGCTGGGCATACAGCCCTAGTGAGTTTTTCACCACTCCTACATCTATTGAAATCTCTTCTTTTGAAAGAAGCCAGAAGTCCTGTTCCGACCGCTCAAAATCCTGGGTGACACTGATGTTCTGAATCCAGTCGATATTTATATTCTTGTTTATTCCTATATCTATTTTCCTTATTGCATAAGCGCTGTCGAGAGTAACAAACAGATTACCATGAAAAAGAAAGTCAGCCTGATTACGGGGCTCAAAAAACAGCTGGATGCATTTGATATCTTTCACATCCAGTGTATCGATAATGAAATATCTGTAAAAGAGAGGTGCAGTGCCGGCAACAGGACTCAGGAATTTGTTTGTCAGGAAGAGTATCTCATTATCATAAATATTAATATCCTGGTAGAGGTAATTAAGATTTGCAGTGACTCCCTTATTATCAAGATATCTCTGGAGATTAATTGCTTTATCCGCCAGAATAATCTCTTTAGTGGCTTCAGGTTCCTTCCTGTAGTAATGTTCCGAAAGAGCCTCTTTAAGATAGAGCGGAAGAACGTCATTTCCTATCCTTCGGGTAGTATCCATATTCTCGAAAATGAAGCTGAAATCTTCAAATAAACCTGACTCTTTAAAGCCTTCTGAAATATTGCTCAGGGCAAGAAGTATCTTTTCATATTTTTTGTATTTCAGGAAACTGAAAGATTCTCTTCTGTTTAGTTCCTTCCTTGCAATAACCTTTTCAATCAGCTCAACAGCGGGATTGTTTTTATTTTTGTAAACCTTCCTTTTGGGTTTAATAATAACTTCTTCGAGTGAAATAGATGATAGTTCTAACCGGATGTCTATAACCTGACTTGTCCCATTCTTTATAATATGCGATTCAGCCTCATAACCGATGAACGAAAATCTGATCTCAGCGGCTGGCACGGTGGTTTCGATATTGTACTTCCCCTTACTGTCGGTGATTGTACCAACGGTAGTTCCTTTAAGCAGTACCGAAACAAAAGAAAGTGGTTCCCCTGTATTGGCATCAGTCACCGTACCGTTAATTATTGTTTTTTCAGGTAGTTGGGAATAGAGCCCCTGACCTGAAACAAAAACCTGAACAAGAATGAACAGTAAACAATATAGATTTTTCAAATACTTCATTTAAACATTTTCTCCTGCAAAAATCAGTCCGCAAATTTAAACAGTAGTAACTCACTGATTATTAAGAATAACGGACGTTAGACTTCCAATCAGTAAATGCGCAATCGAAAATCCGCAATCCGAAATTAACACTTTTGCATCCAGGACCTAGAATCCGTTCAATTTCATTGTTATGGTCGGGATTAAAAGCAAAAATCCCACAATAATAAGTATTAAAAGGATCGGCATTATCCATTTCAGCCATTTTACATAGGGTATTCTTGCCATTCCCAGCACACCGATAAGCACTCCGGAGGTGGGTGCTATCATGTCGGTAAAGCCGGCTCCAAATTGAAATGCCATAATTGTAGCCTGTCTTGTCAGACCGACTATATCGGAAAATTCTGCCATAATAGGAATTGTGAGCGCCGCTTTGGCTGAACCGGAAGTAATAATCAGATTCAGCAACGACTGAAAAGCATACATGATTGTGATAGCCGAAATCTGATTTGCTCCTTTTAATGCATCAGCCAGCGAATAGAGAACGGTGTCAATTATCTGACCATCTGTAAGTATTGCAATAATTCCTCCGGCAAATCCTACAACCAGTGAGGCTGATACAATATCCTTTACTCCTTCGACAAACAGTTTTGTTATCTCTCCCGGCTTTTTACCGGCTGCAAATCCGGTAACAATGCCCATTGCAAGGAAGAGGGCTGCGATCTCCATTATATACCACTCGTAGCCCAAAACACCGGCAACAAGATACAACATTGTAAATGCCAGAACATTCAATACGAAAAAGTGGATTGATTTTCTCAGTGCAACAAAGCTTGAAATGAAGAAAAGTCCGGCAAGAACCGGAAGAATAGGCGCAGAGACTTTAGATAAGCCTACTGAAAGATATGTTACCGGATGTTCCGCTGCAAAGATTAAAAGTACAATTCCGGTAAGAAGAGCAACTATCCAGGCTGATTTAGGTGTATAATATTCTATTTTATCAATACGGGAGCTTCCCTTTTCCCTCCAGTAAGAGTCGGCCTCGTACATGGGACTTTTGGCAGGATTTCTTTTTATTCTGGCAGCATACCATAATATGAAACCAATACTGACAGTTGTAATTATAATCCAGCTGAAGGTGCGGTATTCTATTCCGGTGAAAAGCGGAACACTGGCAAGCCCCTGAGCGATTCCCACAGTGAAAGGGTTGAGAATAGCGCCTGCAAATCCGACATGCGCAGCAAAATAGCAAAGTCCTATTCCAACAATTGAATCATATCCCATTGATATGGAAAGAGGCACGAATATCACCGCGAAAGCAATTGTCTCTTCACTCATTCCAAAAATTGCGCCGAACAGACTGAATATTATCATTATGAGAGTGATGATAATGTTATTAACCCCAAACCATTTAACAGTCCGGTATTTTTCCATACTTCTTGTAAAACCCAGAAAGGCAAATATCCCGACATCGATAGCTTTTGTTTCATTCATGATCCAGAAGGCCCCTCCGATCATCAGGATAAATACAATAATGTGCGACATGTTGATGAATCCTTTATAGAAGGCCGAGAAAATCTGCCAGGTCTGCGGATGGCTCTCGACCTGATGATATGATCCATTGACAATCACAGTGCGTTCAACCCCGTTTATGATTTTTGTCTGGCGATCATATTTACCTCCCGGTATTATCCATGTCAGAATTGCAGCAAATATGACAATGCTGAACACAATTACAAGATTGTGAGGAATATTAAACTTTAAACCCATTGTAAGTTTTATTGTTTTTCTTACTTATCAGCCCGGCAGTTGATTTACCGGGAATTGTAAAAATAATCAAAAAAGAGGCGGATCTTATTTTATAAGAATGATTATCCCTAATTTTACCATTATGTAAAAATATCCTGATTATGCTTTTAATCACTAATGCACTTGTATATACCCCTGATTTTATTGGTAAAAGAGATGTTTTAACCGGAGGAGGCTCCGTTCTGCAAATATCCGAAAAGATAAAGGTTCTCCAGGGCTTTGATATTGAGGTCTTTGATGCAAAAGGCCTCATCCTTGTCCCGGGATTGATTGATAATCATATACATATTGCCGGGGCTGGTGGTGAAGGAGGCCCTTCAACCCGGACGCCCGAACTTACTCTTTCAGAAATGTTCAAAGGGGGTGTTACCTCTGTCATAGGATGTCTTGGTACTGACGGTTTTACCCGCACCGTCGAATCGGTACTAATGAAAGCTAAATCGCTGAGGCAGGAGGGGGCATCAGCATGGATAATGACCGGAGCTTACCAGGTACCATGTCCGACAATTACAGGAGAGATCGCAAAAGATCTGGCTATTATAGACGAAGTAATCGGGGTCGGGGAACTGGCAGTTTCCGATCACAGAAGCTCGTGTCCGACAACTGATGAGCTTATCAGGATTACATCACAGGCAAGGGTGGGCGGTATGCTTGGGAAAAAAGCCGGAATTGTGAATATTCATATGGGCGATGCAAGAAATCCATTCCTTCCCTTACATGAAGTAATAAGGAAGAGTGAGCTTAGATACACCCAATTCCTGCCTACGCATTGCAACAGGAACGAATACATTTTTGAAGATTCAAAACTCTATGGCAAAGCCGGATATGTTGACATAACAACAAGTTCATGGCCCTATTATCCCGATGAGGAAATAAAACCATCAACAGCACTAAGGATACTGCTGGAGTCGGGTGTTCCGGCTTCAAATATTACTTTCTCGTCAGATTCTTGCGGGTCTCTGCCAGGCTTTGACGATAAGGGAAACCTTGTGAAAATGGAGAGAGGGCTTCCTTCAGCCAATCTGACAGAGTTGTCCGATTCTGTTCATAAAGAAAAAATTAAGCTCGAAACCGCCCTGAAAGTTCTTACCTCAAATGTCGCCTGCATTTTTAAGCTGAGTGGGAAAGGAATTATCTCAGAAGGTATGGATGCCGATCTTCTGTTCCTGAACAAGGGAATAGAAATGGTCCATCTTATTGCCATGGGGAAATGGGTTGTGAAGGAGGGCAGAGTAATCAAAAAAGGCACCTATGAATAATTAC
>CAYPKL010000132.1:0-3687 GCA_964411285.1 uncultured Rikenellaceae bacterium | reverse complement strand
TATATTCGATTATGCTCCTGTCGGGTTTAAAAGAAAGAGTGGCCACTGGTACTTTTGAACACATCATTGAGACTGAACCCAGGAACCTGGCAATCATATCAGGACTATAATTATGCTGAATGCAGTTTGAAACAACGTAGGATACTGCACATGCTTCTTTTATCGGGTTCATCTCATTTTCAGAGCCATGCTCAATGAAAAATATTCTATTGACATGAGCCTCTTTCGGCCCGTCATTTTTATGAACCGGAGTGTTGAACATCCGGTAGACACCATCGGTGTTTCTAATAATAAGCCTGTCATCATGAATTACTTCAGCTCCTACATTATCCCAGAGCCTTGAAATCGTTGTCTTTCCTTTACCTGAAACTCCGCTGAATAAATATCCGTTACCGCCGTAGTACACTCCTGATGCATGAATCATTATATCGGCATTTATTGCAGAAAGGTAATAAAGAATTAGTCCGTCGAGAGGATATTCGAGAGGATCAGTTTCATTACCTGCATTTTCGAGCCAGAGATCCCATTCTCTGAGAGTAAGGGAAAATTTGAGCATTGCCTTTTTGTTTGAGGGCGAATCGGGGAAGTTGGTGATTAATACTAAATCACCATTCTGCTTATAAACACTCCAGAAGTTATCACTTTTGTTTATCTTATAACCCTTTACCTCTACAATATAGGGAGCAACAAATAACCTTTCCGCCTCCTCCGAAATCTTCAAACTTCCATTATGAACCCTTATCCTGACATCATAATCTGATTTCGGGACGATATTTAAAAGAAACCGTTCATCAGGGACAAGCTCAGGCCCGTCTTCATATGACTCAAGTCTGATGTTATATCCGGCAATATTCAGATTATAATCTCTCATTAGGGTATTTGGATCTGAGATCTATTATCTGGTAAACGGATATTTCAAGATAATATTATGATTTGATGATGAGGTATTTACTCATATTATCAATGAAGAGGCCGACATCTTTTGATGCAGTTTCCAGATCGACCTCATATTCTTCTGTGAAAGCGCTGATAATTTCCTCAATATTTTTCTTCCCGTCAATCAGCTCCCAGATAAAAGCGCCGGTCTCATTAAGGGTATAAACACTGTTCATATCTGCAATATTATTTGTAAGAGGAACCAGAACATATTCATTTCCAGTCTTTTTAGTAACAATTTCAGATGAATGGAACAGCACCGATTTTAGATCTGTCATGAGATTTCATTTATAAATCAAAGGTATTAAATTTTATTGTCCTACTTTTGTCGGAGCAAAAACCATAATTTATGAGCAGAAAGGGAAAAGGGGGAAAGAAAGCAGAAATTTCCAGAGAATCATTTACAGAACGGGTGCAGGAAATCCTCTCCAAAAGTCCGCAGCAGGGATTTAACTATAAGCAGATAGCAAAAAAACTCAATATCAATGATCCGGCTGAAAGGAGCATGATTTCAGAGATAATGAAGGAACTTGCAAAAAAAGGAACGCTGAAGGAAATTCATCAGGGGAAATACGTCTCAAAAACCGCACCAAGGGGAGGGTATATTACCGGAACTGTTGATATGACAAGGATGGGTTATGGTTTTATAACATCAGATGAAATTGAGGATGATGTATTTGTTTCGGCAAAGAATCTGAAGACAGCTCTTCACGGTGACAAGGTAAAGGTATGGCTTTATGCCAAGAGGAAAGGCGCAAGGCCTGAAGGCGAGGTTGTTGAGATAATTGAAAGATGGAGAACCTCATTTGTCGGCACGGTTGAGATAATGCCCAATTTTGCATTTCTGATCCCTGATAACAAAAACATGCCTTTTGACCTTTTTATACCCTCCACAAAGCTCAATGGAGCCAAACAGGGACAAAAAGCAGTAGCAAAAGTAATTGACTGGGATCCGAAATCTAAAAATCCGGTGGCTGAGATAATTAATGTTCTTGGTGATCCGGGCCTGCATGAGACTGAAATGCACGCAATTCTTGCAGAGTTCGAACTGCCTTACAATTTTACTGAGGAAGTTGAAAGCGATGCTGAGAAGATTTCAGGGGTGATTACCGAATCAGATATAAGTGAGCGGAGAGATATGCGCGGTATTCCAACTTTCACAGTTGACCCTGCAGATGCCCGTGATTTTGATGACGCTCTGTCGCTGAAAAAACTTGAGAACGGAAACTGGGAGGCAGGGGTACATATTGCTGATGTTACTCATTATGTGAAGCCGGGCTCACTTACCGAAGAAGAAGCCCGGCAAAGGGCAACTTCTGTTTACCTTGTTGACAGGGTAGTGCCGATGCTTCCGGAACGACTTTCAAATAATATCTGTTCGCTTAATCCTTCTGAAGACAAGCTCACCTATTCCGCTGTATTTGAGATTAATGAAAAGGCTGAGGTTCTGAATGAGTGGTTCGGAAGAACGATAATTAATTCCGACAGGCGGTTTTCATATAATGAGGCACAGGAAGTTATTGATACCGGTGAAGGAGATATGCAGGATCAGATCTTAACTCTTCACAGACTTGCTCAGCTCCTGAGGTTAAAAAGATTTGGGATGGGAGCATTTTCTTTTGAGCGGGTTGAGGTCCAGTTCGATCTTGATGATGAGGGGAAGCCTCTTGGTGTAAGATTCCGCGATATGGGTACAGCAAACCAGCTGATCGAAGAGTTTATGCTTCTAGCGAATAAAAGAGTTGCGGAATTTGTCGGAAAAAAACTGAAGGGAAAGACATTCGTTTACAGGATCCATGATAAACCTGATCCTGAAAAGATAAATAATTTCAGGCATTTCATCACAAGGTTCGGGTATAAGCTTCCGGAAGATGAAAACAGCCTTCCCCGCGCGATGAACAAGCTAATGAAAGAGGTGGCCGGCAGGACAGAACAGAATATAATTGAAACAATTGCCCTGAGATCGATGGCGAAAGCTGTTTATTCTACAAAAAATATAGGGCACTACGGTCTTGCATTTAAACACTATACCCACTTCACTTCACCCATAAGGCGTTATCCTGACATGATGGTGCACCGTCTTCTGACAGCATATCTCGACAAGGAGAATCCCGGCGCGCAGGAAAAGTACGAAAAGTTTTGTGATCATTCATCAAAAATGGAACGACTGGCCACTGAAGCTGAAAGAGCATCAATAAAATATAAGCAGGTTGAGTTCCTGAGTGACAAAATAGGCCAGATATTCGAAGGAGTCATTTCCGGTGTGACTGAATGGGGAATATATGTAGAAATTATTGAAAATCAGTGTGAAGGGATGGTAAGTGTCAGAGAGCTTGCTGATGATTATTATGAGTATGATGAAGAAAGCTATTGTCTGAAGGGACGTTCATCCGGAAAGATCTATATGCTGGGAGAAAGGGTTAAGGTGGAGGTTGTCAGGGCGGACCTTCAGAAGAAACAGCTGGATTTTAAAATGGTTTGAAAATGTTTACCTCATCCCCCTGCCCCTTCTCCCGGGAGAGAAGGGGAGTAAGGCATTGATTATTAATATTAAGGGAGCTGTCTAAGGAATCCTTTGTGAGCCTTTGAGTTAATCTTTGAGCACCTTTGTGGTTAATTTCAAATCCTTCTCAATAAGCTTCACCAGCTCATTAGCGGCTGATTCCTGGGAGACATTCTTCAGCACCTGTTCCAGCCCCCTGTAAATATGAACTTTCCCGCTGGCAGCTCCAACATAACCGTAATCAGCGC
>CAYPKL010000131.1:0-3237 GCA_964411285.1 uncultured Rikenellaceae bacterium | reverse complement strand
GTGGGAATGTAAACATCTTGAAAAGGCCTGAATCTGCTGCGATAATCGCTGATTCAAAAAACACCTTATCTCCTTCACGGAATAAGATCCTGGGAAGACGGTTCATACGGGTCTGCTCAACGATTTCAGGTATTTTTTCCTTCCATACAGGTCCGCTTGGATAAGGTGTAACAGTCACATGATACCTTTCTCCTGAATAAAACTGATCCTCTTCCACCCTGAATATTCTATCAGCATTTCTGTTATATTTTTCAAAACTAAGTTCATTCTGTATCCAGAGAAGAATAAGCAGTGAGGCTGCTAATCCAATTGCCAAACCGGTTACATTAATGAATGTAAATCCTTTATGTCTGGTTATATTTCGTACTACGATAAGAAAGAAGTTTTTGAACATGTACCGGAGAGTTTTGGTGTAAAGACTACTAAATTCTTTTCATGCTGCAAAAGACTTCTTTTTTCAACACTCTTATAAGAAGAAACTACTTAAAAATCCGGACAATAATGAATAATCAAGTTTTATGACATCCGGCCTGGTGAATTATTTATATTGGAGAGTGCCATATGCAACATATATCAATATTTTTTATCTTTACTTTAAAACCTTATTAGACCGGCACTTTAAACCATGTTGAAAAATTTCTTTCTGAATGCTTTCCGCAACTTGAGGAAACAACCCGGATATGTTTTACTAAACATTTGTGGTCTTGCTATAGGGCTTACCAGCTTTATGTTCATAACATTATATGTCAATCACGAGCTCAGTTATGACAGGTTTCATAAAAACTATGAAAATATTTACCGACTGAAGGTCGTTGGCCGGATGTCAGGCGGAAGGCTTGATCAGGCTATAACTGCAGCTCCAATGGCCAAAGCAATGGTTAATGATTACCCGGAAGTTTTGATAGCTGTAAGAGTAGCAAGACTGGGAGCATGGCTAATACAGTTTGGTGAGAACAGGTTTAATGAAGACGGAGTTCTTTTTGCTGACTCTACATTTTTCAGTGTTTTTGATTTCAGGTTGTTAAGGGGAGATCCAAAAACAGCTCTGGAAAGACCAAAGTCAATCATACTTACCCGGGAGTATGCAAAGAAATACTTTGGCGATCAGGACCCTATGGGTCAGAAGATGATAGTAGAGGCAGATACAAACCTTTATACTGTAACAGGCGTAGTTCAGGATGTGCCCGATAATTCACATCTAAAATTCGATATTCTTGCTTCAATGAGCTCCTACCCGGGAATGGCTAACAACCAGTTTTGGTTAAATCATAATTTTTATACCTACATAGTAGTAAGAGACGGCACTAAAAAAGAATCACTTCAGGAAAAATTCCAGGGGATGATTACCAAGTATGTCGGGCCTCAGATCCGGGATTTTATCGGGATTACAATCGATGATTTCAGAAAGGCTGGAAATGATTTTATGTATGTCCTTGAACCACTAAAAGATCTTCATCTGAAAGGTGCAACCCAGTACAATCTTGAGCCTATTGGTTCGCAGACTACAGTATATATTTTCGCGGTCATAGCACTTCTTATCCTGATAATTGCAATAATAAATTATATAAACCTGGCAACTGCCAAATCAACGACAAGAGCAAGGGAGGTTGGAGTCCGAAAGGTTTCCGGGGCTAATAAGTCGGGTTTGATCTTTCAGTTTCTCGGTGAATCAGTAATAATTGTAACATTTGCAACAATCCTGGCTGTAATCTTTGTATATGTCCTTGCTCCGTCTTTTAATCATTTAATAGGGATGGAGGTTTCTACAGACCTGATCTACAGTATATCCGGCATTCTTTTAATGTTTGCAACGATCCTGCTTGTCGGGATCTCTTCAGGCTTTTATCCTGCATTTGTTTTAGCCTCATTTAATCCGGTTGAGGTTCTGAAGGGTACTTTGAATCCCGGATCAATGGCTGGAAAGTTAAGGAGCATACTTGTAGTCTTTCAGTTCACAGTCTCAATTATAATTATAATTGGATCAATAGTAGTCTATAACCAGCTTAATCTGGTAACCAGTAAAGATCTAGGCTTTGAAAAGGACAACCTGATCATTATCCGGCGGCCTGATGCATTTCATACTCAGCTTGAAGCTTTCAGGAATCAGGTTCTTCAGATACCAGGAGTTAAGGAAGTGGGATTTTCGCGAGCCGTTCCGGGAACTACTTTCAACAATAACGGATTCTTCAAGGACGACGATCCTGAAAAAAATACTTATCTCATTAATCAGACATCTGTAAGTCTCGACTTTGCACAGGCACTGGGCGTACAGCTTGCTGAAGGCAGGTACTTCTCACGTGATTATGGGACAGATTCTACCGCAGTCCTTATAAATGAAGCTGCAGTGAAATTTCTTGGTTTAAAAGACCCTTTGGGCAAATATATTCTTCAGCCAAGAGGACCACAGAATTTTCAGAAACTCAAGATAATAGGTGTAATGAAGGACTTTAACATTGAATCTATGCACAAAGCTATTACCCCTGTTTGTTTTACTGTAATGGGACCTAACGGAGGTGATCAGTACGCAACTGTCAGATTAACCGGAAGCAACATACAGGCAACTATCAGGGCGATTGAAGAAAAATGGGAGACTTTTTCAGCAAGACAACCATTTCAATATGATTTTTTCACTGATTCATGGAACAATCTGTACTCATCAGAGATAAAAACAGGACGGATATTTATTCTATTCTCGTTTCTTGCTGTTTTTATTGCCTGTCTGGGTTTGCTGGGACTGATAACTTATATCACCAATAAAAGAATCAGGGAAATAGGCATAAGGAAGACTTTTGGTGCTTCAATAAAGGTGGTACTCGGATTGTTGTCAAAAGAGGTCATATATCTGATACTGATATCCTCATTAATTGCTTATCCTCTGGCATATTTTGGTGCAAAATACTGGCTTGAAGGATTTGCCACAAGAGTTAATATCAGCCCTTTAATATATATCGGAGCAACTTTGATCACACTTGCTGTCGGTTGGTTGTCAATAAGTTATCAGACAATAAAAGCCGCCGGCATTAATCCGGCAAATGCTCTAAGGATTGAATGATTCTTCCAGCGCGTTATTAATGAAAATCCATTTTCGAAAGTCTACCGGTATAACTTCTAAGAATTGCATTAAAGAATTCTGGTATGCCTGTTATCTTAATTTCCCGAAATCGACATTAAAACCGATAAAAAGTCGTCTTCCGGGTGATATGAAATTAATATTCTGAGGAATTACCAAGTTGAAGA
>CAYPKL010000130.1:0-8694 GCA_964411285.1 uncultured Rikenellaceae bacterium | reverse complement strand
GTTTGGCGTCATGATATGAGAAAATTCTGCTAATATTTCCACCGATTTATTCAATTCCAAACCCGGTTTGTAAAAGACTCAATTTGTCATTAACTTGGAACCTTATTGGATAAGCCGGTCGCATTGACCACATTCCGCCGGTAAAATGGACATTTTCGTATTTATCAATAGATCTAAGGATTAGCTCCGGCTCCGGGGGCTAATTTGTGCCGGGCAGAAATGGTTAGAACCACCGGCTTTTGCACCTCAGCTATGAATGTACTTCCGGATATAGCACACAAGAATAAAAATTACTAAGTTTGATTAAGACAAACCTGAATAATATAGCCCTGTTAATATCCATACTATATGCATCGAGTTTAATAAGGATATCATATATGTTCAGTAAGTATTCATGACGCTTTCAATGACAAATGTTCAATATTGATGTAATGTACTTTTTCCTTAAGTCCGATCATTTAGAGTAAAGAAATGCATCTAAATCCGGAAAACAGTTTTAATGAGATTTATTCCAGATTTTACAGAAAGTCTTATCTGTATGTGAAATCCTATGTACACGATCACATGGCTGCCGAGGATATTGTTTCTGAGTCTATGATAAGATTATGGGAACAGATGAAAAAAGAAACTATTGATCCGGTTGGCCCATACCTTTTATCCATTTTAAAGAACCGCTCGCTCGATTATCTGAAACATCAGATGACACAACAGATCGTTCATAATAAAATTAAAGATTCATTAAGCCGCGAGCTCGAAATAAGAACTATTTCTCTTGAGGCAAGCGATTCAACTGATATATTCTCTGAAGAAGTCCAGCACATAATCGAGAAAACACTCAGTTCGCTTCCAAAACGAACAAGAGAAATATTTTTAATGAGTCGTTTCGGGAATAAATCACATAAAGAAATAGCACAATTATTTAATATTTCAGTTAAAGGTGTCGATTATCACATCATGCATTCAGTTAAACAATTGCGAATTGCTCTTAAAGATTATTTGCCATTTCTTGGGATTCTTATCTTCCTGAAATAAAATATAACCACTAGTGATTTCCTGACTTCAATCGTTTATTCATGGAAGGGAATGAATAACGATTTCCTGACGGCAAACAGAATAAGCATAGTGATGGATAAAGAATTACTGTTTAAATATATCAAAGGAGATTGTACCGATCAGGAAAAAGAGGATATAACTAACTGGTTAGATTCTGATCAGGCTAACATGAATGAATACCTTGCATTGCGTAAGCTGCATGATATTACAATCTGGCAAACTCCTGCGATTACCGGATATGAACAAAATTCCAAAGGAAAGAATCTGCTAAGATCCTTAAGACCTTTTTACAAAGAAGTTATCAAGGTTGCAGCCATTTTGCTTGCAGCAGTAGTTATCTCTCACTTTCTTTTCCCTGTCAGTACAGCAGAGAACAAGGTTGTGATGCAAACTCTGATTGTTCCTGCAGGCCAAAGGGCTGAAATCACTCTTGTAGATGGTACTAAAGTATGGTTAAATGCAAAAACGGTATTGACTTTCCCAAATCAGTTTACCGGAGATAAACGGGAGGTAAGGCTCAATGGTGAGGGTTTTTTTGATGTTGCTTCCGGCAAGTCCAACCCATTTATAGTCAAAACCGAGAAGTACGACATTAAGGTATGGGGTACTAAATTCAACTTAATGGCTTATTCAGGGAATGGAATATTTGAGACCTCTCTCCTTGAGGGCTCGGTTGAGGTTCTGGTGCCTGGAAGCTCAAAAGGTATAATGATCCGACCGGATGAACGTATTTTTCTGAAGGATAACTATTTGGTTGTGTCGCCCATTAATCATCTTAACCATTTTCTCTGGAAGGAAGGTATTATCAGTTTTGAGGATGAATCTTTTCCTGATTTGGTTGAAAAACTGGAACTCTATTTTGACATGAAGATTGAAGTAAAAAATGATAAAATATTAGATTACAGATGTACCGGAAAATTCAGGACAAAAGATGGTTTGGAACACATCCTGAAAGTACTTAAGTTGAGCAATAAATTCAGGTATACAATCAATGATAAATTAAATTTAGTCATTATAGAATAAACTAACCTAATAATATAACCGGAATGCCTATGAAGAAAAAATACCAATAAAATAAGAGGCCGGAGAGTGGTGTCTACACTAACCGGCCAGGGTCGTTCCTTAATTGCTTCCCAAACAAATTAATAACAACCTAATAAACAAATTTATGAAAAAAATTTTGTCAGGCTATGTCTTTGACTCAAATAAACAACTTTTAAGAAAAATGAGAACAACAAGCATGTTGCTGTTATTGTCAATTTCTTCACTTTTTGCTGCTAATGTAAAGTCACAGGTCACGAAAGTGAGCTTTACTGCTCAAAATGAAAGCATTTTAAACGTAATGGAAAAAATCGAAAGTCAAACTGATTATTTGTTTGTTTACAACAAAAATGAGATTGACCTTGATCGAAAAGTAAATATCAGTGCTAATAATCAACCGGTTGCAGAGATTCTCTCCGATATGTTCAACGAAACAAATATTGTGTATGCAAAGGAGGGTGCAAATATAATGTTAATGCAAAAGACTGTGTTGCAACAGCAAAAGATCACAGGTATTGTTACTGACAGATCGGGAGCACCACTTCCCGGGGTAAATGTAATAGTTACCGGAACAACTCAGGGAACAATAACCGGTGTAGATGGAAAGTACATTATTGATATTCCTGAAGGATCAAAGAGTCTGACTTTCACGTTTGTCGGGATGAAAACCCAGGAAATCGGCATCGGGGCGCTGACCCAGATTAACGTTACATTGGAAAATCTTGAGATCGGACTGGATGAAGTTATTGTGGTTGGCTATGGTAACCAGAAAAAATGGGAGGTTACAAGCGCTGTGGCCAGTGTAAAGACTAATGACTTTGTCAAAGGTTCTGTAAAAGATGCCGCACAATTAATACAGGGTAAAGTTGCCGGTTTAACTATCAATACCCCGAGTGGTGATCCTGATGCCCGAAGCCAAATTCTGTTAAGAGGAACCGCTACTCTGGCAACCAGTACCCAACCTCTGATCCTGATCGACGGCATCCCCGGCTCTCTGAACACAGTGCCTCCTGAAGAAATAGAAAGCATTGATGTATTAAAAGATGGATCTTCTGCAGCAATTTACGGGACAAGGGGCACCAATGGTGTAATTCTGATTACTACCAAAAGGGCAAGCGGCGACATAGAACCCACAATTGATTATAACAGCTATGCCAGCACTCAATCTTTTATTAAGCTTCCACAAATGTTAAGCGCAGAAGAATACCGTGTAAGATTGGCTCAGGGAACCAATTTCCAGGATTTAGGTTCCAGCACAGACTGGGTGAAAGAAATTCGCAGAAAGAATCCGATAAGCTTCAATCATAATTTAACATTCAGCGGAGGAAACGCCAGAACAAATTATCTGGCAAATTTGAGTTATCGCCAACAGACGGGAATCTTTATCACTTCAGCATCCCGGTTATTTACCAATAGATTTGATGTTAATCATAATATGTTCAATGATAAGCTAAAAATTAACCTGAATTATATTAATGTTAATGATAAGTCCGAAATCCCTTTTGACGGGCGAATTTTCAGACATGCAACCAGGTATAATCCGACTGCTCCAATTAAAAATCCCGACGGGACCTGGTTTGAGAACGCGTTACTAACCGAAAACTATAACCCGGTAGCGTGGTTAAAGGAACAGTATGGCGGTGATCAATCGCAATCAACCAGAATAAGCGGAAGCATTACCTGGTTGCCATTGACCGGCTTAAGTTTAAAAATGCTGCTCTCCAATACTCAGGACAATAGTATGAGTAGTATAGCCCGGACAAAAAATCATTATGTTTCAACACAGGACGGCAATAACGGGACAGCAGAAAAATCGTCCTCGCAGAACACTGACAAATTGATGGAATTGACTGCAGTATATAATAAAACTTATAATTTCCATAATTTCTCTGCATTGGCCGGGTATAGCTATCAGCATAATATCAACGAATATGAAAGTATGTTTAACTACGATTTTCCGGCAGGCAATTTTTCATATATCGATAATATAGGATTAGGTAGTGCTCTATCACACGGAAAAGGGAGCCAGGAAAGTTACAAGGAAGCTTCTAATCTGATTGGCTTTTTTGGAAGGTTAACCTATAATTACAAGGAAAAATACCTGATAATGGCAAACCTCAGGCATGAGGCATCTTCACGATTTGTAGGCACAAAACAACCATGGGGAACCTTTCCTTCTGTTTCTGTTGGCTGGAGAATCAGTGAAGAACAATTCATGAAAGAAATAAGATTTGTGGATTATCTGAAACTGAGAGCGGGCTATGGTGTGACCGGTACGGCTCCTGATCAGTTATTTCTGGGAGTCAGCCGCTTAGGTTACGACACGAGATTTTTAATTGATGGACAATGGGTGCTTGGTTTGAGTCCGATAAATAATCCAAATCCGTATTTAAAGTGGGAAGTTAAGAAAGAGTTTAACGCAGGGATTGATTTTACTATTTTAAACAAAAAGGTCAGTGGAAGCATTGATTTCTACAATCGTCGCACAGATGGATTATTATATGACTATGCTGTACCGTCTCCACCAAATTTATATAGTATCACCACTGCAAATGTGGGTGTTATGGACAACCGGGGAATTGAAGTGCTTCTTGACTTTGCTCCGGTGCAAACCACAAAATTTTCATGGAAATCTGGTATTACATTTTCTGCAAACCGGAATAAATTGGTTTCACTTGACAATGATCTTTACAAAGCCACCAATCCCTGGTTTAATGCCGGCAATACACCGACTCCGATTCTTTTGTACAGTCACCGCGTTGAGGTGGGCAAAGAAATTGGAAATTTCTGGGGATTCAAAGTTATTGATGTAACCGATGACGGATATTGGATTTATGAAGACAAAGACGGAAATCCTGCTTCGACGGTAACTGAAAATGACAAGAAAAAAATAGGTAATGGATTACCTAAATTCTATGCCGGTTGGAACAATAGCTTTCGATACGGGAATTTCGATCTGGATATAACAATGAGAGGGGCTTTTGGTTTTCAGATAATAAATTCCCAGCGCATGCTTTTTGAAGTTCCGGGGTTTTCAAGTTATAACCAATTGAGTTCTGCTTATGATGAGGTTTACGGGAAAGCTGCTTTAAACAAGAATGTATATCCCGATTATAACAGTTACTATGTAGAAAATGGAGGTTACTGGAAAATTGATAATGTTACACTTGGGTATAGTTTTAATATTTCCGAAATAAAGCATATAAAATCAGCCCGCGTGTACGCCTCTACGCTTAATACGTTGATAATTACCGGTTATAAGGGGATGGATCCTGAAGTTAATTCACTTGGACTAACTCCCGGATATGACAATAGAGATAAATACCCATCAACAAGGGTATATACAGTCGGATTGAAAATATCATTTAATTAGAACCCACACAATATGAAAAAGATAATTATAAATCTAATTGTCCTGAGTATTATTTGTTCAGGACTAATATTGAGCTCATGTACTAAGCTGGAAGACGAAAATTTCTCCGAAATTATATCGTCCACATTTACACCAACAAATACTGATATCGGAGCTTTGCTTACACCGGCTTATTCGAGTTGGAGAAGTGTAATGTGGTCTTCTGAATATGATGCCGGTTACTGGTTGGCCAATGAAATTACTGCAGATCAACTTTGCATAGCCGCGAAACCCTATGGTTGGATTGATGACGGAATGCATCGCAGAATGCATGAACACACCTGGATACCGGCAGATATTTATGTTTCCGAAGCATGGTATCCTCCTTATGCCGGAATTGCCAATTGTAACAGGGTAATGTATCAGATTGAGTCAGGCATAATACCTTCTGATGATGCAATGTTGGCAGAATTAAAAGTTTTAAGGGCAAGCTTTTATTATGTATTATGCGATCAATTCGGGAATGTTCCTATTGTTACAAAATTTGATGTTCCTGAAGGTTTCCTGCCTGAGCAAAGTACAAGAGCGGAGGTATACAATTTTATTGTTTCTGAAATTACATCGGCATTGCCTTTCCTGAGTGAAGACCGTAGCGCTAAGACATATGGCCGCTTTAATAACAAATGGGCTGCATATGCTCTTCTTGCAAAAATATATCTGAATGCAGAGGTTTATTCCGGTACAGTTCAGTGGAATAAATGCCTTGAGGCATGTGAAGCTATTATAACTTCCGGGAAGTTTGGATTGGAATCCGTTCAAAAGAATGTCTTTAAGTTCGCAAATGAAAACTCAAGCGAAATCGTCTGGGCTATCCCTTATGATGTAGTCTATACCTCCGGGAGCAGTTCGTTGATCGCAATTACTCTTCCAAAAGAATGCAGGGCAACTTTTAATCTGATGAATAATCCCAGTGGCGGTGTCACTGCAATACCTCAGTTTATCAGTACTTACAATACAAATGATTTAAGGTATGCCAATGGTTGGCTGATGGGACAACAATACTCCTCAACAGGCGCAATTCTGTTATGTGCAACCGGAAAACTTGCCAAAACACCTTTAAATATTATCAATGAGTGTCCGGGGATTGATTCAACCGAGGTACTTCATGGTTACAGGTTTTATAAGTATGAAATACCCCTTGGCACACATGGTTACAGGATTGGTAATGATTGTCCTTTCTTCCGTTATGCTGACATATTAATGATGAAAGCTGAGTGTTTGCTTCGTACAGGATACCAGGATGCTGCAGCAGAGATAGTATCACAGATAAGACAGCGAAATTTTCCGAATAATCCGGAACTGGCCACAGTAACCGGATCTCAGTTACTTGAAGGCAGCAGTTATGAGTATGGATTAAAAAATCATTTCGTAAATACAGTTGAAGGCGGAAGCGATATTATGTATGGAAGGTTTTTAGATGAACTGGGCTGGGAATTTGCCGGCGAAGCACACAGGCGCCAGGATATGATCCGTTTTGAAGCATTTCCCACAAAATCATGGTTGTCACATTCAGCCACAAATGATCCTACAAGAAACATATTCCCGATTCCATTGGAGGAGCTTAATAAGAATAACAACTTAACTCAGAACCCGGGATATTAGAATTATTAATGCAGGTTCCCTGATTATTTAACAGGAACCTGCATTATTTCTATCAGTATTTGTCATAACTTTCAAAATACTCATTCGATAGGTCGATGGATAATACAAAAAGGCTTGTTGCGCTCGACGTGTTTCGTGGATTAACCGTTGCCCTTATGATTGTGGTAAATAATCCCGGCAACTGGAGTTTTGTATATCCTCCATTGAAGCATTCGGCATGGAATGGGTGCACACCTACCGACCTGGTTTTCCCATTTTTCATGTTTATTGTCGGGGCAGCCATGTGGTATTCCTATAAGAAATACAATAATACACTTACAGGCAAGCTGGTATGGAAGATCTTACGACGGACACTTTTAATTTATCTTATCGGGTTACTCCTTACAGCATATTCCCGATTCAGTTTTGATCTTACCAATATCCGGATCATGGGTGTTTTGCCGCGAATTGCTCTGGGATACGGAATAGCTTCATTTATCGTACTTGGAATGCGTTTAAGCCTGGTTAAAATACTCACAGCAATTATCTTACTGGGATATTGGGCCATCCTGGTGATCTTTGGCGGTGATTCCCCTTTCTCTCTTGAAGGGAATTTTGTCCGGACATTCGATATAGCCGTACTTGGAATAAACCATATCCCTCAATTCCACGGAGTTAAATTCGATCAGACAGGTCTTCTAGCCACACTCCCTTCAATTGCCAATGTGTTACTCGGGTATTTTGCCGGAAGATTGATTGATATTTCTGAAATTAAATTAAATGCGGTTAAAAAGCTGATTCTTTACGGTATCGCAGGGATAGGTGCGGCAAAAGGCTGGGATCTTTTTCTCTCGATTAACAAACCACTCTGGACCAGTTCATTTGTTCTCTACACCAGTGGATTTGCTTCTTTGTTGCTGGGTATGCTTCTTTGGATTATCGACATAAAAGGATTTACAAAATGGACCAAACCTTTTCTGATATTTGGGATGAATCCGTTATTTATCTACGTCTTCTCTGAATTTCTTGCCATCAGCTCAATGATTAAGGTTGCACAATCACAGAAAGGAGAGTCTTTTTATTTAGCCAGTTGGATTTATGATTCCTGTTTCCTGCCTCTGGCCGGTGCTTTCAACGGTTCATTACTCTATGCCTTGACTTTTACAATGATCTGCTGGCTGATAGGGTGGTTCCTGTTTTATAAAAAAATCTTTATAAAACTCTGAGATGGTTTTTAACCAAACACAACCATCAATAAAAACAAGATCTTTTTTAAACATGCTATTAAGATTATCTCTAAAATTGCATGAGTAAAATTCCTTGGTTCTTATCATTTCATTATCAATTATTTAAAAAGTGGACATGAGAAGTATAAGAAAAGTTTATCTAATAAACGGGGGCTTAAGGAAAGCATCAATAATCCTCTCTCTTTGCGGTATTCTGGCAACCACTTCAGTAATAACTGAGGCTTCTGAATTTGATACCACTGAAATGATTCTGATGAAAAAGGCTGTTCCTGTCTGGGTGCAGGACCGGGAAAAGGAAATGAACCTGATCCTGGGCTTTCGCGGTATCTTTCAGGCCGGAGAAAATCAAACCTGCAAACT
>CAYPKL010000129.1:0-9170 GCA_964411285.1 uncultured Rikenellaceae bacterium | reverse complement strand
CGGGATATTTGCCAGCAATGAAGAATGACATGATCCCACCCATACTGTGGCCGATCACAGCTCTGTGTGACCGGTCGGGAAGGGTGCGGTATATGCTGTCGATATGGCTGACAAGTTCCGGGAAATAATCCTTGAATTGTGTGCTGTAATTTATGTTTGAATGGTTACCGATATTGTAAGGCCGGAGATCAGAATCCACGGAGCGGCCGTTCCAGGCTACAAGAATTGCAGAATTATCATCAACAAGATTTTTTACCCCCGCTATGTTGAGTTCATGGTTGCCTGTATTGCCATGGAAGTAATATATTACGGGATAGCGTTTTTGAGAAGAATAGTAATCAGATGGCAGAAAGATTCTGAATGATTTTTCCCTGTTGAATACTTTACTGAAATGGGATTTGTCCTCCTGACCAGTTATCGCTGGTGTAAAGCAGGAGAAGAACACATATAGCAATAAAAACGGAAAAGCGCCCCTTGCAAAGTTATAACTCATAAAACAGTATATTTAATAAGCAATAATACAAAGATAAATCAAATAACAAAACCTGTTATACTTTCATTTACTTGTTATTTTGAAAAATATTATTTTCTTTTGCTTGTATATCCAATAATATTGAAAATATTTATTAACCTGATACTTGTTATGAACGGATTAATTAATATAGAAAGAGGAATTTTATTGTCATGGTTTTTGATTCATGCAATGAACTGTTTCTCACAATACCACACAGTTGATCATCATAATATCAGGGGAGATGAAATCCCTGTAAGAGCTGGAGGTAATTATGCAGATGAAGGTAAAACTTATGTTCTGGTTAATGATATCTCAAGTGAGAAAAGTACCATATTCCTGGGCAAGAATGTTGTTCTGGATCTTAACGGATATACCATCCGGTATGCGGATGCCGGGTATGAGCATATTTTCAATTCAGGATTTGAGGAGGGATTAGACGGATGGGATCTTTCAAAAGCTCCGGGAGCAGAATTAAAAAATACTGCCGACGTTCATGTTTTTCTGGGTAAGAAACTGGCTAGCCTGAAGGCCGGTGATGAAATCACCTCTCAGTATATAAACCTTCCTGTAAAGGATCGTTCCTATTTTGCAATGTGTGGTATTACAGGAAGGCACTATCATGATATGAATAAATATCCTGACGATGAAATGAAAGTAAGCGTATTTGTGGAAGATGAATATGGCAATGAAGTGAGATGTACCACAAAATATGGAGACGGTACTATGGTGAGCTGTCCTCTAGAAATGAAGTCTCCAAGACTTGGGGGAGGTTTTGTTTATGCTCATCTTTCAGGTCTCCCGGCTGGAAAATACAGGGTCCGGGTCAGGGCTGATACAGACTGCCTTGTGGATGAAATAGATATTCGTCCGGCAATGGATGCCGGAATAAGTGTTATTGGAAAGACAACTCCGTTAGCTCATTATGATCACGTGATTATGGAATCATATCCTCCGGTAATTCCGGCTTTCTATGATTTCACTGAAGAATTTGCAGAAGGTATGCCTCTCGCTTCGTTACCAGGTGCAGAGGGGAGGGGTACCATTACAATTAAGAACGGGGTTATTGAAAGCGGAGTTGCAGGCATTCTGTCGTGGGGCATTCAGTCTTCTGCACCCGATGTCAGAATCATCCTTGATAATGTAAAATTCATCACAAGTGGAATCAGTGCCGGGGCAGCTGATATTTTATGGACGAGCATTTCAAACTGCAGGTTTGAGGCAGATATGCCTTTTCTTATTCAGCGTCATGTGAATCTTTGCACAGTGCTGATACGAGGCAACAATGCCTCTGATGTTTCCAATTCAGAATTCTATGGCGGACAAGGCTGCCTTTCAATCAAAGGTAAATATTCCAATGTTTACAATAACCTTTTTGTAAATGATCAGTGGGTGACAAATCATTACAGTATTATGGGTACCGGCGACAGCTCAAAAATCTACAACAACAGGTTTGAACCGAAACAGGGATCCGGAATTTATGTAACCAGATATACAGAAGTTTTTAATAATGTTTTTAAAATTGAGACTTCTGCTCCGACGTGCGAATACGGAAGGGAAGAATACAGTACAGCTGCCATCCGACTTGGAGATTATGGTGCTACGCCAGGATCCCCAAAAGCTTCAGTCGGCAACAGAATACATGATAACAAGATATTTATCACAGCTAAAGATTTTGATCCTCCTGAATATATTCCAATGTCCTGGGGGATCTATTACAGTGCCAGCGGAGGAGAGAATTATGTTTATGAGAATGATATTACGGTAAACAAAACAGATCCTCAGTCGAAGGTGCTGACAGCTCCCTTATATATTTGCGGAGGTCCCAGATATTTCGGAGGCCGGTTTTACAATAACCGGATAACCACTAACGTCCCGGCTGCCTGGGTGGCTTCAATGTATGGCGGTGCTTCAAATTCTGACCTTTTTAATAACACAATCATATCTCCAGGGAGCGGCACATTTAAAACCTTCAGGATTGGAAGCAAGGGTTGTGATGATTGTGTGGCGAAGAATATCAAATTCAGATCAAACAAAATTGAAGGGCAGGAATTCGGACTTGATGTCACTGACCAGGACCACTCATATTCAGTTTATTGGACTTTGAATGTTCTGGTAAAGGATAAAAAGGGGATTCCATTAAAAGGGAAGAAGGTGGTTATATATAGATCTTCCGGAGAAGTAGCCTTGAAAGCTATAACCGGCGACCGCGGCGAAATAACTGCTGAATTACCCGAATATGAAGTGGATGGCAAAAAAAAGATAGACTATTCTCCATATACTATTATTGCCGGAGGGCAAAAAAAACTGGTTTACCTGGAGTATAATAAGGAGATAATCATTCAATAAAAAGAGCGGCTTTAAAAGCATTCTAAATATTTGTCAATATCTCCCATGATTTATATCACTGTCATATTTGATATATATCATTATTACATTTGATATATATCACCAGACAGTTTGATAAATATCACTATTTTGCTCCGTACTTCTTTATTATTTCCTGATTAATCTCAATGCCAAGACCTGGTTTTTGAGGAACCTCAATGAATCCATCTTTCTGAACGAATGGCTCAGTCAGCAATTCTTTCCTGATCGCCGATTCTGTAACAGAGAACTCAAGAAAAGGCACATCGGGCATGGAAGCTATAAACTGAATTGTTGCAGCCACCAGCACACCTGTCTTGAAAGCATGGGGTACAAGCATAATATTATTGTCAGCTGCCATGACAGCTATTTTCTTAGCTTCTGTAAGTCCGCCGCAACGTGAGATATCAGGTTGAATCACATCAACATGCGACTCGTTTATCAGTCTTGCAAAAGCTCTCCTTCCGCTTTCTTCCTCCCCGGTTGCAATTCGCACTGTTGTCGATTCAGTCAGCTTTCTGTATCCGGCATAGTCTTCGGCGGGAAGAGGTTCTTCAAGCCAGTAGATATTGAGCTGTTCAAGAGCCTTTGCCACATACATTGCTTGTTTCAGCCTGTACCTTTTCCCGATATCTATCATGATCTCAACCTTGCTGCCTGCAGTTTTCACGGCAGTTTCGATAAGGCTCAGGTCAAGTTTTATGTTATATCCGAGCGGACCCCATCCGAATTTTATTGCTGAATAGCCCGAAGAAACATATTCCTCTGTCAATGCTTTAACTTCATCGCGGGTATAAGGCATCAGTGCGCTGGCATAAGGGCGTACTTTAGTGCAGTAGCTTCCCCCGAGAAGATTATGAACGGGTTTCCCTGTTGCTTTTCCCATTATATCCCAGAGGGCCATGTCGATGCCGCTCATTACATGTATCACCGGTCCGGAACGTCCGTAATAGTACGTTTTGGCCCACATATTATTCCATATCTGTTCATAATCAAAAGGGTCGCTTCCAACAACGACTTCTTTCAGTCCGTAGCAGGTGCCATGCGACATGTAAGCGTCCACAACAGATCTGCCTACATAAGGGGAGGTGTCAACTTCCCCATAGCCTGTTATACCTTCATCAGTTTCAACAATAATTATCAGATCATCCTGGGTGCCGTCTGCCTCTGTTGAAATATCAGGAAGTTTAAGTGGTATCGCTTTTACATCGGTAATCTTCATGATTTGTAATTTTAATTCTGGGAATGCTGATGCTTGTACCTGGAAATGAAAGCTGCAATATTATGAAGTATCACTTTGGCGGCAGCCCTGAACCAAATCCTCCATCTACTGCAATAGCTGCTCCTGTTATAAATGAAGCATCACCGGAAGCAAGGAATACAGCTGTTCGGCCGACTTCTTCAGGTCGTCCGATTCTCCAGAGTGCATGAAGTTTTCCTGCTTCATTTCTGGCTTTAGCGGGATCAGGCTGAGACTGAAAATATCCCTCGGCAAGTCCTGCATCAATATATCCGGGGCAAATGCAATTAACCCTGACACCTTCCGGTCCGTGATCGATCGCCATAGCCTTGGTCATGCCGATAATACCTGCCTTGGTAGCACAATACCCCGCACATGAGGGTTCAACAAAATATCCGTTCACTGACGACAAATTAATTATATTGCCCTTTGACTTTCGCAGTGAAGGAAGAAAATATTTTGAGCAGAGAAATATACCACCAAGATTTACAGAGAGCTGCATGTTCCATTCCTCGAAAGTGGTATCCTCAATAGTTTTATTTACCTGAATTGCTGCATTATTCAGCAGTACATCAATTTTGGAGAAGGTCCCAATTGTATAATCCATCAGCATTATAACCGAATCAGGTTTTGATACATCGGTCTGAAATGCGAATGCTTTTCCCCTCCCTGATCTGATAAGTCTGACTGTTTCTTCAGCGCCATCCCTGTTAATATCAGCAACGATCACTGTTGCACCTTCTTTCGCAAATTCAATTGCACATGCCCGGCCGATTCCAGAGCCTGCACCTGTAATTGTGGTAATTTTGTCTTTTAGTTTCATTACTTTTTATTTTTTTTACTCTGACAATTCACTGCTTTTCCATAAGCAGGTCCGGATTGGTAGTTTAAGCCCGGTTTTTACAGAGCCTGGTACTTATTGTAAACTTCACGCAATGATTTACCGTCAAGCAGATCCTTGCGGGAGAGGTTTTCCCTGTTCACCTTTTCTTTTGCCCTTTCAAACACCTCTCTTTCTGCTGCGGATGGGATAACAACTATTCCATCATAATCTGCAAAAATAATATCTCCGGGTGTAACGAGCACATCACCGCAGCTTACCGGAACATCATATTCCATAACCCTGGCTCTTCCCTTGGAATCAAGCGGCCGTATGCCGGTATAATAAACGGGAAATCCCATCTCAATAATCTTCACACAGTCACGCACCTGGGAGTCACAGACACATCCCGACACACCTTTTCTTTTTGAAATGGTGCTCATCAGCTCACCCCATGGAGCATTGGTCCCGCTATAATCAGTGGAGTGTACAACTACATCACCGGTTTTCAGCGAATCCATTGCTTCGATCTCAATGCCGTAAGGATTTTCTTCGGAGATATAATCAGTTTCCATCCACCTCAAAGTCCTTGCCCTGCCAATAAATCCGCAATTCCTTATATCCGGAAGCAGCGGACGCAGCCGTTGGTGCATGGCCTGCTTCCTTAACCCGATATCATCGAGAATATCACAAACGGCAGCTACATAAAGTTCTTTTCTCAAAAACTCCAGGGATGCCTGATCAAGTAGTTTTGTATTCATTTTTAGAAATGGCTGGTTACAAATCAGGATGATATTTTATAATTTAATTTATTTCAGATGTTTACGTAAGAAACTGCGATTTCATAGTTTTTCCCCGGTTTAAAATTAAAAAGAACGTACTTATTTCCTTTAATTGATCTTCTTGTGAATTGAACCGGTTTTTCACTTATTGTAACATTGCTTATATTTTTGCCTTTGAATTCATCCGGCAGCATTATTGTAAGGTCATGATTATTATTTATACCGGAATTAATTTTAAAAGTCATAAGATCATTGGTCCATTTAATTTCAGTAAAGGAGACCTCCTCTTTTGTTTTCAGGAAGTCAAGAAGCTCTGCCGCTGTGGTTGCCGGGACATTACGTTTTCTTGCGTAATCAAGCATTTTTAAAAAGGGTTCCCGTGAAAAATAATACTCATCGTTATGGACTTTGATGCTTATAAAAGAATAAACTTCCTCATCGAGGCTTCTGTCAAGCAAACCCCTGAAGCAACGGTAAAATCCGGCGGTATCATTGTTCTCAGTGTACTGTTGATCGTAAACGTTGTTCAGATGTTGATAAATATCAAGGATTTTTCCCCTGCTGTCTGCAAATTTCATCGGCAGACCGCTGCCGTTAAAGTTTCCCTGCAGCTCCCCCAAAGGTCCGAGAAAATGCCCCTGATTTGAATTATTATCATAATGGGCATAATTCAAATCCATCAGGATACCTTTTCCTGCTTCGATTGCGGCCTGAGCAGCAAATTCAGGACTACCTGCGGAGTCTTTACCACACCATACAAACCAGTGGTTGGCAACTGTTTTCATGTTAAGCCCGTATAGATCAGCAATCTCTTTTTTACTGATCGCCAGGGCCTGGTTCATGTCTTCCCAGCGGGGATCATTTGCGTTTTTTACGTCATCAGGATGACCGGAGATCTCAAATCCTTTCTCTGTCCACTTTTTTACCCATCCGGGTGATACTTTATCAGTTTCAAGGATATAAAGCGTCATTTTTGCTTCAAGCGAATCAAGGTCTCTGAACTGAGGTTCAAAATCGTTTTCGTTCCTGAACTCACCATCATTGGTAATTGTTATAAAACAATTCTGGTTATCGGGGAAGTACCATAATCTGGGAAGCGGCCTTTTAGACATTGATTCAATACAATGCGAAAGAAGATGCATCTGTTCATCAGCCTGGTTAATAACATTGCCTGATGGTTTTACCCATCCGTCGGTAAACATATCCATAGCCCTTATCCCGGGGATCCCGTCTTTTTCAACACCTGCAAAAGCAGGATTTCCCTGGCGTGTAAGAACGACATTTTCAGGCAGGTTGTAAACAAAAGCCAGAGTATGTCCCTTCCCGTAATTGAATTCAACAACAGCCGGCGTACTTTCATCTTTCCCCTTATCGTCATAAATTGAGGCAATTGCCCGGCCTCCTTTGAGGGTTTCTGACCCTATCCCAAACAGGTCCTGAAGTGATGTATCAGGCTTAAATGCAATAAGATTGCCACCATCTCTTACAAATTTTATGAGCTTGTTTTTCAAATGAAGATCAACAGGCAATCCGGCCAGAATTACAATATCAAATTTATTCAGCCGGTATTTTGCTAACTTATTGCCCCTCAGTGAATCGAGCCTGAATTCATTGAAACCTTCAGCTTTCAGGATTTCACCGGTGTAGGATCCGAATCCGGAATCAGTGGCCAGTACGAGGATTGGAGGGTAATCAACATTTTTAGAGCAGCCTGTGGTTAAAATAATTAATAAAATAATAAAAATATGAATACTCCTTAGCATGATGGTTTCTCTATTAGTCTAAAAATCAATTGCCAATTACTTACCGGTAACCTGGAATTTGTGTTTTTTTAGTTTTGTTTCAAAGCTTCCCTTCCAATTTGTGCATATATTTCCCTGGCTTTAGAATATCTGTTCTGCACAGCATTCAGGTCGCTGCTGAAAAATTTGTTCCATTTTTTACCAGGAGCAATATTTGCCAGGATGTTATCGATCCATTTAACAAAGAACTCTGCATCCTCAGCGCTGGCTCTTACAGGTTTGTTTTTTATTTTTACATAAACAGGTGAAGTATGAGAACGGTGACCGGAATCATCCATTCGCCGGGCACATATCCAGCTGCTTTCAGAAATCAGGATATCTGTTTTGCAGACAAATTGTTTCCCTGAAGCAGCCTGGCCTTCGAAGCTGCTGATAACTTTACCGTTACAAACTATCTCAATCCGGCCTTTCTGCTCCGGTATTGACGTCCAGGTGATTTCTACAGGAAGTGAGATTTTACGCGATGATTTAATTTCATCTCCCGGTGAAGCCTCTTCTTTCCCAACCTTTAAATCGAGAAATTCATTATGGCCATTTGTAGAGACGACAGTTCTGCCTTTTTTTATACCTTCTACCCACTTTCTGTAGGTAAACGGCTCCTCCTTAACCTGAACATAAGTCAGCAGGGAACCGAAAGGCTTGCTCCCGTTGCATGGAAAATCCGTCCCGGCGGCCCACCCTGGCCTGAAGCCGCAATTCAGCAATCTGTAATATCCTTTAATTGCCGCGTCGTTGAGCCAGACATCTTCTGCAAGAAAATCAATTGTCCCCAGTGCTGTTTCGACAGGATAATCAACAGGAATACAGCAGTCTAAAGTATTCTGTATCGAATCATTCAGATACTGCATATGGCACATACCCGTCACTGCATTATTTTGCTTACCCCATTCGATAATTTTATAAGGTGATTCGTCCCAGATCTGGTGTGCCCTTTCAAGCCCGAGAAGTACCACATGTCCTCCCAACGCTTTATTTTCAAATGTCACTCCGGCAGGATCGAAATGCCATTCTGCATCCCAGTGGACTATCCTGCCCGGTATTGATTGCGGTGCATCCTGCCCGGTAACTTTTAACAGGTCGGTTTTGCTGTCTTTCACTTCCCCGTTTCCCATATCAGCGAGAACAGAGACCACAGCGAGGTCATTTTGTTCCATCATTCCGGTCAGCTCACTTTCAGGTATTATTGATGTTGCCTCCCCGCAATTCCTGTGTATATGCATATCGCCTGCATACCAGCCTGAAGGTTCGGGCTTCGGCCGGACCGAAGCTGATTCGCCGGATTTAACCTCGACTATAGTAAAAATGCAGTCAGGTGGTATAACAATACGGAATGTTTCACCCGACACGAATATTTCTTTCCCCTCTTCCATGTTTTCATGCTTTCCGGTAAAGGTCATTTTCAGGTTTCGGGGAGTGGAAAGATTCGCCAATGTTCCTTTCAGAGTGATCATGGAACTGGTCGTATTTCGGCCTGATATAACCAGTTTCCCATCGGGATTGTCAAAAGCATAAGCCTGAAGACTGCTGTCCTGTCCTGTCAGCCCAATACGTACGGCCCCGGGTTTAATAAACTTCATTAGCTGAGAATGTTGATAGAATTGCTTTCTGGGTTTCCATTTTCCGGTTACTGTGTCATATTCAATGAGCG
>CAYPKL010000128.1:0-5967 GCA_964411285.1 uncultured Rikenellaceae bacterium | reverse complement strand
GAATAACAGAGCAAGATTATCAAACTCAAAGGCTGTTCTTTCCCTTTCAAGGAATTCAAGGAGACAAATTCCTTCCTTTGTGGCAGCAGCTGCCATTTCTCCAAGAGGAGTCTCTATTATAGTGGTTTTAATCATCTTACCCAACTGCAGGCTGTCCTTTTTCCTTTCTCCTTTTTCCTTTTTCCTTTTTCCTTTCTCCTATTCCTTCTTCCAGGCGAACCTGTCTGAAGAAGCTTGTATATACTTCTTATACCTGAATCTCAATGCTGACCAGTCGCCATCTATACTCACTATCCGGACGCCATAAAAATCCATTTCATTTAAAGTTTTCCATCCATGGTCCCTGTCAATATCTTGTGAATATATTTTTGAGGTCTTTTTCGGATAACAGAACCATAAAACGCCATCAGTAGTAAGATTGTGAAGAGCGACCGGTGAATATTTTTCAACGTCTGCCAACTCTCTGACGAAAATAATCATGAAACCATAGGGGAACCGCTGATCTATATTATTATCAATTTGGACATCTTTAAGTTCCTTATAAGGAGCCAGCTTGAAATTTTTCCCGGAATTGATGATAACAATCCGCTTCTGCCCCTTATAATTAAGCTTTTCGAGAAGAGTCTGCATACAGTTTCACTAATTTGATCGCTAATTTAATAAAAAATAGTTATGTCTTTAAATTGATTCTCCGATATTAATAATCCTGAAATTATTATAAATTTGCAGTGTCTAAAACGGGGTGCCTTAATACTACGGGCTGAGATCATACCCTTATACCTGATCCGGATAATGCCGGCGGAGGAAAAAAGAGTATAATACAATTCAGTACAAACTGCACCTCATGATTAACGTAATTTACGTGAAGAATAAATGTTTAGTGACTGAAAGACAATGAGAATAAAAGCGGGTTTGACTTTATTGATGCTTTCCATTTTTTTTCTGCAGGCTTACAGCTTTAGGGATGCTGAATTCATAATCCGGGGAAGAATCACTGACGAAAACGGATCTCCAATGACCGGTGCAGGTGTTGCCGTGATAAACACAAATGCTGGAGCATATTCAGATTACAATGGATTTTATCTCATAAAAGTAAAAAGCACAGGAGTTTATAAACTTCGTTTTTCATATACAGGATATGAGCCTGTTATTAAAGAAATAACCCTGCCTGAAATGCAGGTTGCTGATATAACTCTTTATCCACGGTTTACCACGACAGAAGAGGTTATTGTAAGCGCGACCCGGGCTGGTCAAAAAACTCCTGTAACTTACTCAGCCATTTCGGGCGATGAACTCAGCAAGAATAACCTGGGCCAGGATCTTCCCTTTCTAATTGGAATGACGCCTTCTCTTGTCGAAACTTCTGAAGCAGGTAATGGAATCGGCTATACAAGTTTCAGGATCCGGGGCACAGACGGGAGCCGGATTAATATCACATTAGACGGAATACCACTCAATGATGCTGAATCACAACAGGTGTTCTGGGTTGACCTTCCTGACCTTGCTTCTTCGGTAGATAATATTCAGGTGCAGAGAGGAGTAGGGACATCCTCCAACGGTGCCGGCGCATTTGGGGCCTCCGTGAATCTACAAACAAAAAGCATTGAAAATAAACCCTTTGCAGAAATCAGCTCCACTGTTGGCTCATTCAATACTTTTAGAAACAACATAATGGCCGGAACCGGACTGATTTCGGGTAAATTCGGATTCCGGCTAAGATATTCTGATCTCAAAAGCGACGGGTATATTAAAAGGACAGGATCAGACAATAATGCTTTTGGCTTTTCGGGCTTTTTCAAGACAGAAAGATCTCTTCTGAAAGCCAATTTCATGACTGGCAACGAACATACAGGTATCAGCTGGTGGGGCGTACCTGGCGAAATGCTCGCTTCAGACAGAAGATATAATCCTGCCGGCGAATATACCGATGGAGCAGGAAGTACGAATTTCTACAATAATGAGAGCGATAATTACCGTCAGAATCATTATCAGTTAATATTTAGCCATACAATAAACAGTTTCCTGAATTTACACACAGCATTACATTACACCCGTGGTGAAGGGTACTATGAAGAATTCAGGGAGGACCAATTATATTCTGATTACGGTCTGCCTCCGGCCAGCGGAGATGCCGGAGAGATTATTTCAACAGATCTCATAAGAAGAAAATGGATGAAAAACGATTTTTACGGTTTAGTATATTCTTTTAATTATAAAAGGAAAAGAATTGAGGCTGTTCTGGGGGGAGGAATTAATAATTACCAGGGTGATCATTTTGGAACACTTATATGGATGAAGAATTCCGGAAATACTGAAAAAGATTATAAGTGGTATTTTAATGATTCAGAAAAGGGCGAATACAGCATTTACGGTAAAATAAGCTATAAGCTGAATGACCGCCTTACCGGTTACGGAGATCTTCAATACAGGCGTATCTCATATGAAATGAGAGGTCCTGATGACGATCTCAAAGATATTTCACAGTCTCATTTATATGGTTTTCTGAATCCCAAAGCAGGATTATACTTCTCGATTGCCCCTCAGCAGGATGCATACTTGTCATTTTCAATAGCACATAAGGAACCGACACGCTCAGATTTCAAGAATGCTTCAGGTGATGACAAAGTCACTCCACATGCTGAAAAATTATACGATGCAGAAGCCGGTTACTTAATAAAGACAAACATCGTGAACTTTGGGCTTAATGTATTTGCAATGTATTACAAAGACCAGCTGGTACCGACTGGACAGCTTAGCGATGTCGGTTACCCGATAATGACCAACGTAAGTAAAAGTTTCAGGACAGGCGTCGAACTGACACTTTCACTGAAGCCGGCTGCAGTAATAGACTGGAATTTAAACACAACCCTGAGTAAGAATAAAATACCGGAGTTCACTGAGCATTTTACAGATTACAATACCTCCGACTGGAGTTCCAGATACACTGCGAGATACCTTGGTAATGTTGACATTGCTTATTCTCCCGGAATTACCGGATCAAGCGACCTGGCATTCATCATCTCAGAGAAAATGAAAATCCATCTTATCAGCAAGTATGTCGGCAGACAATATTTTGACAATACAATGAGCAGTCAAAGAATGCTGGATCCGTACTTTGTCAATAATTTCAGAATTGACTTTGAGCCTGCCGTTAAAATGATCAGAAACACAGAATTGCAGCTCCTTATAAACAATATATTTAATGCAAAGTATGAGAGCAATGCTTATGGTGGCAACTGGTATGAAGATGGAAATGAAAAGAGCTGGGCATATTATTTTCCGCAGGCAGGTATCAATTTTATGGTAAGGTTAGGTTTGAAGTTTTAGAAGAGATTATCAATTATGTTATTAAACTGGATATCTGATAATTGGTTTGAGCTTTTCGGAGCAATTACAGGTATTCTGTATGTATTCCTGGAAATCAGGCAGAACATCTGGTTGTGGCCGGTAGGAATAATCACTTCAACGGTTTATATATGGATTTTTTTTACAAGTAAATTTTATGCAGACATGAGCCTGCAGGTTTATTACCTTGTGATAAGCTGTGTCGGGTGGTACTGGTGGATAAATCGCACAGGGCACAGGGCGCAGGGCATAGGGCAAGGAGATGAGGATGGGAGAGTGGGAGAATGGGAGAGTGAGGGACTAAGAGACGAAGAGACGAAGGGACGAAGAGACGAAGAGACGAAGGGACTAAGAGACGAAGAGACGAAGGGACGAAGAGACGAAGAGACGAAGGGACGAAGAGACGAAGAGACGAAGAGACGAAGAGACAATGGGACCGGGGGACTGATCGTTACAAGACTAAAATTTAAGATCGGGATAATACTTGTAATTGTTTTTGTGCTATTGTATTTTGTTTTGTGGTTTGTACTTTCCAGATTTACGGATTCTCCTGTACCAGAGGCGGATTCGTTTATTACCTCTTTGTCAATCGTCGCCACATGGATGCTGGCCCGAAAGATTTATGAACACTGGTATTTATGGATTATTGTTAATACTGCTTCGGCAATTCTGTTTATAACACGCGGACTTTATCCCACTGTTATTCTCTATTCAGTATATTTTATGATGTCCTTTATTGGGATTAAGGTATGGAAGAAATTTTGTGTTAAAAGGGAAACTTAACAAAGCCCCTTTTTTATATCAATATGATTTATCTTTGCACCCATGTCTTCAAAAACAGTAATACTTGCTGATGGAAGTTATCCGGAACACCAAATACCGCTGGGATATCTTAAAAATGCAGAGAGGATAATCTGCTGTGACGGAAGTGCGGAGATACTTGTGAAGAAGGGTTTTATACCCGAAGCAATCGTTGGTGATCTCGATTCACTTACCCGGGAAATTTCAGAACAATTCTCCGATCGCCTTTTCAGAGATATTGACCAGTACACGAACGACCTTACTAAAGCAGTGAAATGGTGCATCAAAAAGGGCTATACTGACCTTGTTATTCTGGGTGCAACCGGGAAGCGGGAGGACCACACACTGGGAAATATTTCTCTGCTTGTTGAATATGCAAAAGAAACAGATGTTGTAATGGTTACTGACACAGGAATTTTTTCTCCCCATCTGAAAAGCAGCAGGTTCTCATCATTTCCGGGTCAGCAGATTTCTGTCTTTTCAATTAATCCTGAGACAAGAATAACCTCTTCCGGATTAAAGTACAAACTCACCAAAATGAGACTGCGAAACTGGTGGAACGCCACACTAAATGAAGCAACCGGCGATTCATTTGATTTAACCTTCACAAAAGGGCCTCTTATTGTTTATCAGAAGTTCAGGGAGTAGAAGCCTTTTAGACCAGACGACCATCAGACCGGCAAACGAGCAGACTTCCTCCGATCCTAAACGTTTATGACTTCTTTGACCAGATTCAGGAGCTGCACCCTGCTCCTGACATTTGTCTTTATGTAAATTCTGTGGGTATGGTCCTTCACAGTTTGCAGACTGATAAAAAGTTTATCAGAAATCTCCTTGTTGCTTAACCCGTTGCATATCTCCCTGACAACATCTGACTCACGGGGAGAAACATCAAATCTGGAACAGAAATCCTCAAGCGAAATAATCATGCGGGGCTCTGAGACCAGGGTCGGAAGAAGTGTCCCGTAGTTGAAGTAAAATGGTAAAAAAGTATTTCCAAGGAAAAATGCAAATATGAAAACAACTGCCACCCATGGCTGGGTTTCGATGAACAGGATAGGTGCACACTGAATAATCATTATAATAAATATAGACGGTGCTATAATTTTTCTGTCATGCTCATGAACAACTGAACGCCCTCTTGATGGAAGGTGGATCAGATATGAGGCTATGAATGAATGGACAAGATTCAAAACGATATAATAATCTCTTACTATTGCTGCTATGTTACCGGTTGATGACTTTGAAATGACGTATCCCAATAATAAAAGAATCGAAAAATTTATTAAAAGGAACCATAAAATAAACCACCTGCTGCTTTTCCTCCCGGAAAGACTACCTGAAAACCTGATCAGCATTAACCAGGCAAATACAAGAAATGGCAACCCCAAAAGGATGGCTATATTTGAAATCCTGGTAAGAATTTCAGGAGAAATTACTTCAGACAGGAACATCCTGATCACAACTTGTCCCCATATTCCGTAAAATCCGAATGTGTAAATAAAAACCTGGAAATAAAGCAGCGCTGAAAAAATATCGGACCTGTACCTGTTCCTTAGCCTCGATGAGAGGATTATACCTCCGGCCGTCAGTGCAACAGAAATAATAAAAATAAGATACCCGAGTATTTTTACCATTGTATAAAATTACTAAGATTATTTCGGATAGAAGATTAAGTGTGTACAAATTCCTGCGGTTTGTAAGTCCGCGCGAAGCAGGACAATGTACAGCAATTAAACATATTTCATTAAAAGATGTTATAAGTAATTTAGAATTAGATTTTATAGCAATGGAAAATAAAAGTGAGTTATCACCAAAACA
>CAYPKL010000127.1:0-3862 GCA_964411285.1 uncultured Rikenellaceae bacterium | reverse complement strand
AGTACAATTCGTATCTTTATATTCTCGCTGATTATTTTAAACTCGTGCTAAAATGAAAGAAGAATTCCTTCACTACCTGTGGAAGTACGGCCTTTATGATCCACAATCCCTTTTTGATAACGACAATACCAAAATAATTGTTATACATCCCGGCGAATATAACCGCGATTCAGGCCCGGACTTTTTTAATGCCAGAATCAATATTGGCGGAACTGAATGGGCCGGGAATGTTGAAATTCACACACGTGCCTCCCATTTTAATAGTCATGGTCACAACCGCGATCATGCCTTTGACAATGTGATACTCCATGTTGTTGCAGAGAATGATAAGAAAGTTTTCAATGCTGCAGGCGAAGAACTACTGACGATTGCGATCAGGTACGACCCTTTATATTATGTAAAATATACAGAACTGGTAAATAATCCTTGTGTTATTGCCTGCCAGAATGATATTGGTAAACTTGATAAATTTTTGATCAGCAATTGGCTCCACTCGCTTCTTATAGAAAGGCTCCAGGATAAATCATCCTCCATAATGAAGATTTACTCAGAGACCGGTAATGACTGGGAAGAAACATTTTATAGAATTCTTTCCCGCTATTTTGGTTTCAGGGTTAATACAGAACCATTTGAAATGCTTGCCACATCATTGGCTTTCAAAATAATACGGAAACATGCCGACAGCAGGTTCCAGGTTGAGGCTCTTCTTTTCGGAACAGCCGGATTGCTTGATGAAGGACTTTTCCGGGACGCAATATCAGATGAATACTACCGGGCACTTATTAAGGAATACAAGATACTTTCGTCTAAGTACTCGCTTCAGCCAATACATGGATGGCTGTGGAAATTCTGCAGACTAAGACCGGTTAATTTTCCCACTGTCAGGCTTTCCCAGCTCGCGGCAATGATGTCAACAGCTGGAGGATTGTTCTCAAGAATTCTTGAAACAGACGATCTGGAGCAAATGAAAAGTTTATTTGAAGTCACTGCCTCATCATATTGGGACGATCACTATGTTTTTGGTAAAAAAAGTAAAATGATATCAAAGAATACCGGAATGCAGGCTGCAGAAATTTTCCTGATAAATGCTGTTATCCCTGTGATATTTGTTTACGGAAAATTTACCTCAAAAAGTAACGTATGTGAAAAGGCACTTTCATTCCTTGAAAACATCAAACCGGAGAATAACTCTATAACAGAAGACTGGAAATTGTGCGGTATTGAACCGGAGTCTGCATTTTATTCTCAGGCGCTTATTCAGCTGCGCAATGAGTATTGTAAGAAAAGAAGATGTCTGGAGTGCAGGATTGGTAGTAAGATTATCAGTTTCGGGAAAAATCTGAAAGAAAATAATGAATTGATCCTTGAACCGAAAATCCTGAACAATCTATGAAAATATCTGTTATATAAGGGTATGGCGAAAAGGGAGGTTTGATAAACAGTTAACAGGTGTTAATAAGTTCCTGAATTATAGGAATACCCAACGCAACGTTTAGGCATACTTTTACGTCATTATATAAGACATCACAATAAGAAGTCTAAAAAAGCGTTTCTTTTTCAGGATTTGGTGTTTCTTTTTCAAGAATTTTTACCTGTCATTAAAAAAAACATTCAATTGTTTGATTATTTACATAAAAAAGCCTTATTTTTGCGTTCCAAAATTGGAGACTCAATTTATTTATGGATAAACAATATATTAATTAAGGACATGTATTTGACCACTGAGAAGAAACAGGAGTTTTTTAAATCGTTTGGATCATCAGAGATTGATACTGGAACAGCAGAAGGGCAGATTGCATTATTTTCATACAGAATATCTCATCTCACCGAACATCTGAAAAAGAACAAAAAGGACTTTAGTACCCAGAGAGCTCTTATTAAGCTTGTCGGGAGAAGAAGAAGACTTTTAGACTACCTTAAGATTAAAGATATCGGACGATATCGCGAGATCGTAAAAGCATTGAAATTACGTAAGTAAAGAAAAAGGCAATCCCGAATTGCCTTTTTTCTTATTATTGGTAATTAAATGTAATTTCAACATTTCAAAATCATAATCAAATGTTTAATATTAAAGAGAAGAATATTGATCTCGGCGACGGGAGAATTATTACCCTTGAAACCGGAAGAATGGCCCGTCAGGCAGATGGTTCTGTTCTTTTGAAAATGGGAAAGACCATGCTCCTTGCAACTGTAATGGCAGCAAAAGAGGCAAAGGAAGATACCGACTTTATGCCTTTATCGGTTGAGTACAAAGAAAAATACGCATCATCAGGCCGTATTCCCGGCGGTTTTCTTAAACGCGAATCACGACCTTCCGATTATGAGATTCTTATATCACGACTGGTCGACCGGGCTTTAAGGCCACTTTTTCCTGACGATTTTCATGCTGAGACCTTTGTTACAATAAACCTTATCTCTGCAGATATTGATACAATACCTGATGCACTTGCAGGACTGGCAGCATCGGCAGCACTTTCAGTATCCGATATTCCATTTAACGGACCGATGTCGGAAGTCAGAATTGCAAGGGTTGATAATAATTTTATCATCAATCCGACTGCAACCCAGCTTAAAGATGCTGATATTGACCTGATGGTTGGCGCTACATTCGAAAACATCCTTATGGTAGAGGGTGAAATGAAAGAGGTACCGGAATCGGATATGCTTGAAGCAATAAGAATTGCTCATTCCGCAATAAAGATACAGTGTAAGGCCCAGATGGAATTTGCAGAAGAATTGGGTACCACAGTTAAGCGCACCTATTGCCACGAAGAAAACGATGAAGCCCTCAAAAAGAAAGTGTGGGATGAAACCTATGAAAAATGCTACAAGGTTACTAAAAACCTTACAGCTGATAAGCACAAAAGGGAAGAGGATTTTGAAGAGGTAGTAAATGGGTTTCTCGCCCAATATACTGAAGAAGACGCTGTTAACGAAACACTTGTAAAAAAATATTACCACGAAGTACATAAAGAGGCAGCACGACGGCTGGTACTTGATGAGAATGTTAGACTCGACGGAAGAAAACCTGATCAGATCAGACCTATTATCTGTGAAATAGATCCCTTACCGGCGACCCATGGATCCGCCCTGTTTACCCGTGGAGAAACACAGTCGCTTACAACTGTCACTCTTGGTACTAAACTTGATGAAAAAATAATAGATGATGTGCTTAATAAGGGCACAGAAAAATTCACACTTCATTATAATTTTCCTCCCTTTTCAACAGGTGAGGCGAAGCCAGCCAGAGGTATCAGCAGAAGGGAAATAGGTCACGGAAACCTGGCCCACAGAGCTTTAAAGAACATGATGCCTCCGGATGAGGAAAATCCGTATGCCATCAGAGTCGTTTCAGATATCCTGGAATCGAATGGCTCATCATCTATGGCTACCGTATGTGCCGGAACTCTGGCACTTATGGATTCCGGTATTAAATTACGCAAACCGGTATCTGGTATTGCCATGGGACTTATAACCGATAAAAATTCAGAAAAGTTTGCAGTTTTATCCGATATACTTGGAGATGAGGACCATCTTGGCGATATGGATTTCAAGGTGACCGGTACCCGCGACGGAATTACCGCAACCCAAATGGATATCAAAGTTGAAGGACTATCATTTGACGTACTAAAGAAAGCACTGGAACAGGCAAAAGCAGGCAGGCTTCATATCCTGGATATCATGCACGAAACAATAGCAGAACCCCGGCCGGAACTTAAGCCTCATGCTCCCAGAATTGAAATGCTTACGATTCCCAAGGATATGATTGGTGCTTTGATAGGCCCTGGCGGAAAAGTAATCCAGGAAATTCAGCGTGAAACCGGCACTACAATTATTGTTGAAGAGGTTGACGGACATGGGG
>CAYPKL010000126.1:0-4791 GCA_964411285.1 uncultured Rikenellaceae bacterium | reverse complement strand
TCTTTTGAAATGAATACCCCAGTTCTGTAATTCATTTCTGGAATAGCGAAGCATGCTGTACGGAATCCTTATTTCAACTATCCATCCCTCCTCACTGGTGCTGACATCCGAGTACCATATGGCATCCCATGAAGGATCAAGCCCTGCCGGAAGAAGAGGATTAGCATCGTTTACACTAAGCTTTTTATTGTCGTCCTGCTGACCATCGAGCTGCACACCCGCTGCATTAACCGCAAAAGTAAAGGCAGTCTTTTTGTTAAAATATGAATCTATCGAAACCATGAACCAGTCAGCCCTGTTATATTCATCCCTCCGGCCAAGGTTCCTCATAATATTCTCTTTATCATCAAACATTTTGGCTCCGATGAACAAATCATCTCTCCCGAATAGTAACCTTACTTCTGTTTTGCGGATTGACGGTCTTCCTTCTTCCGGTTCAAATTGAATAAAATCAGACACAACAGGAGCCTGTTGCCACTGGAAATCATCGAGATATCCGTCGACAGAGACCGGGGAATCGGTAATTGTGGCTTTGACAGTTGAGCTTTCCTGCGCGGTAACATTCACAGAAAGCAGGAGTGTGGTAAAAGTAAAAATAAGTTTTTTGATCATAAAAGGAACGGACAGAAAAAACCAGGGGCAATGTACTAAGTGTTTAAGCAGGTTGTTAAGCTATTAACATTCTTTAAGATTTAATTTAGATTGTATATTGATTTACAATAAATAATTATATGAATAACAACATAAATATTACCCGGATCAATTATTTTATTTTTGTCCAGCTCTTGGTTTTCACAGGCCTGTTATCAGTAAAGTTTATTTCAACAAGGTTAACCGGCGATCTGAATTCCCCTTCCATTTTAAAGGATGCCTTCTCTGGGGTATTCAGATCACTGAAAGGCACCAGTACCCATCTGCTCCCGGAAATGAACCACATTACAAATACTCCGATATCTTTCCCTTTTGTAATACCGGCTTCCACTATTTTATCAAGGGTTTTATCATATCCGTAAAGCCCTTTTCCCTCCTTTACTATTTTACCTTTTGTAACATATTTCAAACTGGCTGCATAGCCAGAACCGTATGGTTCCATATCCCAGAAAGCGGAAGTGTCTGCACCAATTTCGCAAGTCCAGCTGCCCTCAAACTGTTTCAGTAAATGAGCCTGGTTAAGGGTTGTTGTAGGATTTTGTGACCGGGCATAAAAAAAGCAATTCAGAAATAAAATAATTCCGGAGATAGTCAGAAACTTTTTCATTGTTTTGTTGAATTTATACACTTAAGTTTTATCTGTTAAAGCGCGGTGATTGTAAAGATATTCTTATATTATTAATGGTGAAATTGACTTGCAGGGAATCTTCATGTTTATTCATGATTAAGAATTTAATTAGAGGAAATTACCAGACGATTTACCAGTTACATTTGAAATAATCAATGGACTCTTTATCTTTGTTTATTTCAAAAGCATTTGTAAAATATCTTTATAATATAAAATGATAAAGAAAAGAATTCTGCCAGTTATACTGATCCTAATCTGCTTACCAGTATTGATATTCTTGATTAGCAGATATTTAATTCCATCCTCTCTGAAGCCGGGCGACTATGTTACTTCGGTGGTTAATTATGGTCCGGTTTTTACTTCTGTACCTGCCAGAGGGATTGTTAATCCAGAAAACGAAGTATTGTTGCTGAGTCCTTCGTCGAGTTTGGTGTCATCTATTGTCGAGGCGCCGGGAAGCTATGTATCAAAGGGGAGCACAGTTCTCACCCTTGATCCGAAAACGCTGACTCAGGAGATCGATATCCTGAAAGACCAATTGGGTGTAATGGAAAATGACTTGCAGAAAAACAGGCTTAATTCCAAGAGTATTCGAATAGACCTTGATTATAACGCGGATGTAAAAAACCTTAAAATTACCTCTCTTAAAACGGAAATCGAGGATCAGGAGCAACTTCTCAAAGTTGGTGGTATTTCACCGGCCCTTCATGAGCAAACCAGGGAAGAACTGGTTTTAGCAGAAAAAGATCTGAAAATGACACTGGAGAAAAACTCAATAAGGCTGAAACAGCTTGAAGCAGATGAAAAGGGACTTCAGCTTCAGATCGATATGAGACACAAAGAGTTGGAACTAAAACAGGATTTGTTGAACAGGTTAACAGTCAAAGCATCGTCCGATGGTATTATTCTCGGGGTATATACCAGTGTGGGTGAGAAGGTTGAAAAAGATAAATTACTGGTCAGAATGTCGGATCTTTCAACTTTTAAAGTCAAAGCTACTGTAGAAAACCCTTATATTGACGATGTCAGGACTGGCGGTGAAGTTTATGCAGTAATAGATAGCACTATCCTGAAAGGTAAAATCGGAAGTGTGACCCCTGTGATGAAAGACAAAAAGATTGAATTTGATGTATTTCTCGATTACAGTCATTATAAGAAACTGATTCCCAACATGGAGGTTGACCTGCAGATTGTGACTCATAAGAAAGACAGCGTATTACGCGTTGAAAATGGTCCGGCATTCAACAAAAACAAGTACCAGGAATTTTTTGTAATAAGAACTGACAAAGCTGTCAGGGAAACAGTTACGACCGGACTTATCGGGACGGATTATGTTGAAATAGTTGCCGGATTGGATCCGGGCGACCGTATTATTATTTCCAATATTTCACGATCCAGGCATACACGGGAAATTGTATTTGAGGATTTTTAATCGGGTCTGGTTATGAAAGTAATAGTAAGGTATTTTGTGCTTCTTTTCTTTTTAACAGGGCGGATTCATTCTTCATCGGGGTTTTCAAACGACTCTACTGTTGTATTCCTAAGTCTGAGGAATGTCGTGGATCTCGCCATTCAGCAGTCAGCCTCCGTAAAATATGTTCAGAATACGAATGTGAACTACTTCTGGCGCTGGAAAAATTTCAGGACCAGTTTCAGGCCACAACTTACCCTTAGAGGCGACCTGCCTAATTATACTCATACAACTACACCGGTAGTGCAGCCCGACGGGAGTATTGAATTCAAAAAAATATCGCAGGTACAGGCATCCTCTCAGCTTTCCCTGAGCCAGTCCATCCCAAATACCGGCACTTATATTTATGCGGCAACCGATATTTACCGGATTCAGGATTTTATTAAGAGTTCGGTGGAATATTCCGGAAGTCCTTTCCAGATTGGTGTTTACCAGCCTATTTTTGCTTACAACTATATGAAATGGCAAAAGAAGACTGAACCATTGATTTATGAGGAATCTCAAAAACAATTTGTTGAATCGACCGAACAGATTGCACTGCAGGCAACCAGTTACTTTTTCAGGTATTTACAGATCCAGACGAATTATAACCTGGCGGAAAATAATTTAAAGAACAGTGATAATAATCTTAAAATTGCCGAAATAAGAAAACAACTGGGGAAGATATCTGAAAATGATTATTCCCGAATCCAGCTTTCGGTTTTCAATGCTCAAAAATCACTGAACAAAGCAAGGATGGATTTGAAAAATGCTGATTTTGAATTAAAATCATATATTAATCTTGATCAGAATCAGAAAATTGAGCTTCACGTACCTCTGGATATGTTCCTTTTTTCCATTGACCCGGTAAAGGCTCTCGACGAGGCAAAGGCGAACCGTAAGGAGACTCCTTATTTTCAGAGAAGACTTATTGAGGCCGACAGGGACCTGGTAAGAGCTAAAAGAAATTCAGGACTCAGTGCCACACTGGTTGGCAGCTATGGCCTTTCAAACAGTGCCGGAACTTATGGCGGCATCTATGAGGAGCCTGAAAAACAGAGGACAGTCAATCTGACAATGAGCATTCCTATTCTCGACTGGGGCCGGTCTGCTTCAACTATTAAACTGGCAGAGTCGCAACGCGAACTTGTGGTTTATGATGTTGAAAAAGACAATAAGGATTTTGAACGGGGTGTTGTTGTACAGGTAGAGCAGTTTAGCCTGCTCCGGGACCAGATTAACACCGCACGTGAAGCCGATAAGGTGGCTGAAAACGGCTATCTGATAGCGCTTAAGAAGTTTCAGAGCGGTGAAATCAGCATTACCGACCTGAATATTTCACTTTCGGAGCGCGAATCCGCTAAAAGAGACTATATTACTGCAATAGAGAATTACTGGGAATCTTATTACCGGTTACGAATTCTGACTTTATATGATTTCGAACTGAATCAGAAAATCATGTATGATAATCCTATGCTGAAGTCAAAATAGATTTATCCGGTTAAGGAGATGTCAGTTATCCATACCGGGGATCCTGATCGTGATAAATATTTTAATCAGGGAAATTTAAAATTTACATTTCACCATTTTTGCCTATGCAAAAGAGATGTTGATAACCCCGAAGATATATTTTCCCATTGCTAATGGCAGGCGATGCATACATTTTTTCACCGATTGAATTTTTTGCCACAGATTCGAATTTGGGACCGGGTTTTATAACGGTAATCACACCTTCATCATTTGGCATATAAACCAAACCATTAGCAAGTACCGGAGAAGGATATTGAATACCCATATCTTTCACCCAGATGATTTTACCGGTGGCTATTTCAATGCAATGAACCTGGCCGGTAGTCATTGTAGAAAAAAGATAATTTTCGGTACAAACCGGTGAAGGTACGTAATAGGCTCCTTTTCTGGATTGCCAAACTACATGACTTCCTGTAACATCTCCCTTGCCATCGGGCTTTACCGCTACCAGATTACGGAGTGGCCAGGCACTGCTGACAAGTACAAGTCCTGACTTTTCATTGTAAACCGGACTGGAGCAGAAGTCTTCTGA
>CAYPKL010000125.1:0-3417 GCA_964411285.1 uncultured Rikenellaceae bacterium | reverse complement strand
AAAAGGCTTCTGATTGCCTGTAAAGGAAAAACTGTCAAGGGTTCAGACGACAGAAGAGTAATCTATGGATTCGATCTGAAATCAAAAACCCTGTCAAATGATCCTGTATTTAACTTCGACCTTAAGGATATTAAACAATTTGCACTTGATAACAAGATAAATTTACCTGTAAGTAAAAAAAAGAAGGGGAAGATAATTGAACCTGTTATTAAATTTGAGACCTCAGCTATTTGTATTCATCCCTTAACAAAAAGGCTTTATCTTATTTCTGCTTCAGATCGTCTGCTATTCATTTTCAATATGAATGGTACCATAGAGCATATTGAACTTCTGGACCCTTATATCTTCAATAATTCAGAAGGAATCTCTTTTTTTGAAAATGGAGATATGCTGATAGCAAACGAGGGGCAGGGTAAAAGTCCTACCTTATTGCGATTTAACTTTAAGAAATAGTAGAACAAACTCCGGCATCCTGTATTACCCAGGGAGAATCCTGAAATGGCGCTTTGAAGGGTCTTTTCATGGGAAACAAGTACTCTGTTCTATTTTTTATCATAGTTTTGCTCCCTCTCTTTCCCTGCTTTGATCCATTCCGGAAGAACTGTCTCAATAAAGATCTTTTTTTCTGCAATCAGCTTTTTCATATCAAGACCGATATATTCCTGTGCTTTAGCTTTTGTACTTAAGTCGGGATAATCAACCTCTTTATTGTAACCGAGTGAGGCGAGAAGTCTTGCCAGTTTGACCCTGGCATCCTGGGCAATTGCAATGCCGCCTGAAATGATCCTGCTGATCTCAACCGGAGAGTGAAATGAATTACCATGACCGGCAGCTGAAAAATCCCATCTCCATTGTGCATGTCTTATATCGTTCAGTATATCCTTCATCTGATCCTCAGCTGCACCTTTATCCCAGGCAGTTTTTGCCTCAACATGACATCTGACAAGGAGGGTTTCAAGAATATTCCGGTTTTCAATTATCTTATCCTGCCGGGAGTAAACATCACCTATGAGTTTTTCGGTTTCTTCACGATGGCAAACCTGGCATGAGTTTGCGACATTGTTGAGAGGGCTCTGAAGGTGGTGATCGGTAAATTTCTGTCCCCCCTCGCTGATAAACGGCATGTGACAGTCGGCGCAGGAGACACCTCGTGAAGCATGAACGCCGGTAAGGTAAATTTCATAATCGGGATGTTGAGCCTTTAGCATAGGAGCACGGCTCAGACCATGGGTCCAGTCGGAGAATTGCCTATCATCATAATACTTTTCCATATCTTCGGAAGAAGTGCCATTTTCCCATGGAAATACCAGATAATTAACCCCTTCAGTCAACTTTTTGTTAAAATAGTATTCTACATGACACTGGGCACACACCAGGCTTCTCATCTCCTGGTGCGATGCCTTGCTTATATCACGGCCTGTGGCTTTAAAAGCTTCCAGGAGGGCCGGACGGGATATCCTGAGGTTCATGGTTTTAGATTCGTGACAATCGGCGCACCCTATAGGATTAATGATCTCGGTTCCTTTTGTATCCCAGGTTCCCCGGTAGAACTCAGCCACCCCCATCTGATTCATCAGTCGTGGCACATCCGGACTTTTGCATGTCCAGCAGGTATTGGGCTGAGGGCTGGGTGCTGTTTTACCGGGTGCTCCTGTCCGCAATACCTTCTGTATATCATCAATTGCATAATAGTGACCCCTGCCCTGATTGTATTCCCTTGAAAACATATATCCTGCCCAGAGAACAACCATGCGGGGAGACTCTTCAAGCATATCGATCGTGGCGCTTCCGTTATACTTGCTTCTAAAACTTGTGTCGGCAGTTTTGATATAAGTATTGTATTCTCTCGGGAAAAAATCTCCCCACTTTAAGTTGCGCGGCTCAAATTCCTGAAATGTAACCTGTGGGGTATAAGCAAATACTGCTTCAGCTCTTCTTTCTATTATTGAGGAAGCAAGCATTCCCAGAAGAAAAACTATTAAAATGGTGATCAGAAAGATCATCCAGCCTAGCCATGGTTTCTCTTTTATTTTGTCCTGTAAAGATTTCATGATTATCTGTTGTTATAATTCAGTTTGCTTTTTGTTTGTACAAGTTTCCTGTCAAATTTTAAAGATATCCTACCGTCTGTTCCAGTCTTTGGATTATGTAGTTAAAACCGCAACACAAGTCATTTATCATTCTTTTTCATACTACCTTTCATCCAATCAGGTACTACAGATCCGGGCAGGGGCACCCTGGCCCAGGGGACAGACGATAAGCTGTTTGCCCTGCCGTGAGGCGACTCCCTGTGGCACTCCCAGCACTTACGCTCCATCCTGAATAAATGTGTTTCGTTGTTGTAAGCCAGCAGTTTACTGTCGGTCAGGAGTCCTTCATGGCAACGTAAGCAATTATTATGTACAACCTCCCTGCCGGCTTCTTTAATAAAGATCACCTGTGGTTCTTTGCGCAGAGTGAATATTGTAGCATGGCGAATCCCATCCTTGGCTTTGAAAAAATATTTGTTAATAAAATTATTATGAGGTACATGGCAATCGTTGCAGTTTGTTTTCATTCGATGGGAGCTGTGATACCATGTAACATACTGAGGTGCCATTATGTGACAGTTAACACAGGTCTCAGATTTATTGCCAAGATATGCAGGGGCGTTTGATATGTAAAATGAAAAAAGTCCGAGTCCGAAGAAAATACCACCTGAAATAATAACTGACAGCTTCCACCTGTCGGGAGGTATCAGTTTTTTTAAAAACTGCATCAGATTTTTATTTGCAATATAATGAAAAATTAGAACTTGTTAATTTCAGCAAGGCATGAGGTACAAAGTTTTTTAGCAGCCCACAGGCTTAAATTTATCCGGTGAAAAGTCTGTGAACATCAATCCCTAACCTTCCCGAAATGGAAATATGACTCAATCCCAATGACCGGTCTTATACTATTTATATTGGCGAATAAAGCCAAGTCAAATCCGACATGACGGCCTGACAGAAATTCCAGTTTTGCCTTTAATGATAACCCAATTGTGTTTGTTGCATTATGAGTTTTATAGTATTTGAAAGTACTGAACCACCAGCCAGAACCATCATCAGGATGATAATTAGGATTTAATTCTAATTCAGCCATGCTATAATTAACCCATGAAGGACCAGCTTCAAATCCATAGCGTAAGGTTTTCTGGGGTGTTGCGAATTCCTTAACCAGATTGAATGAAATAATACTGACGTAATCCTTTGGAGAGAATGTGCGGTACCCATCTTCAAAATAATCAGACGGAGTGTTTTTTGATTTTGCAATGTTGGTACTTATGCTAACGTTGCCTCCCCAACTGTTTGAAAGGATAAGAGTGTAATCCAAACATAAATTTACTCCCCCGTTTCCTATACCAACACCAATACCGCCAAAAGATAATATAGTACT
>CAYPKL010000124.1:0-3765 GCA_964411285.1 uncultured Rikenellaceae bacterium | reverse complement strand
ATACCCCAACCCGGTAACGGACAATATAGAAATTTCACTGGCGGGTAACGAGTACGAATCTTTCCAGCTGGCCCTTCTGCCTTTTAAAGGTGATATAAACAATATACAACTCGATGTCAGCGATCTGAAAGGAAAAGATGGTAGCCTGATCGGCAGAAAGAACATAGAAATATCTCTTGTTGATTATAACAAAATAGACTGGCAGGCAGATTATGTTGCTGAAAAAGGATGGCATCCTGACCCCTTGATTCCTTTTAAGAACGGGGTGAGCATAAATGGGGAAGAGATTTGCAGACCCTTGTGGATAACTGTTTATGCTCCGGCAGGCACCAAAGCCGGTGAGTATAACGGAACTATTGAAATAAGCGCTGAGGGAATGGACAAAGTAACCGCATATATAGGCTGCCGGGTATGGGACTTCGATCTCCCAGTTGTAAGCCACCTTAAAACCCACTCCTGGGATCAGATTGAATATCTGGCGGATTTCTATAACCTGAAGGAGTACCCGATTGAATGGTACCTTGATTTCTGTGGATTGTTGCTGAAAAACAGGTTAAACCCTGGCTCAGCAGGTGTTAATTACCTCAGTGAGAAACCTGACAAAAAGGGTAAATATGATTTCAGTAAGGTTGAGAGCGTCCTGGATTATTGTATTAAACATGGCTTGACGCGGTTTTCGATTACTCAGATGAAAAAGGGATTATACACCCCTAAAGAGGCTGAAGAAGCATACAGATTCATCGAAGCATATAGTAAGTTCCTGAAAGCGAGAGGATGGCTCGATGAGGGTCTTGTTGAGCTTTGGGATGAGCCTACAGATCTGGAGTGGCCCTATATTAAAGAAAGAGCTGAAAGAATAAAAAAAATTGACAGCGATATTCGTCTTCAGTTATTTGCCGAGGGAGGTCCTTATGAATTTTCGGACAGGAGCACCGACCAGTACGGACTTAATGACCTTATTGATATCTGGGCCCCGGTGAATATTATTGAGTCGCCTGAAACTCAGGCAAAAGGAGGGGAGATATGGACCTACTTCTGTACGCTTGCAAGGGAATCGGCTCCTAATTTCTTCATCGATTGTCCTGCAGTTAACCAGAGAAGCATTGCCTGGTATTGCTGGATGTACGGAGTGGATGGTTTTGAACACTGGAGCTCAAACTATTTCTGGAGAAATGTGAAAAAGGGTGAGTCAATGGAACAAAAATGGCCAAATGTACCCTGGGATTCAAGGACATACTACTATTTTAATGGAGAAGGGCAGCTTGTTTATCCTGGCCCCGGCGGAGCTACTTATTCATCAGTACGACTTGAAAACTTCAGGGATGGGATGGAAGATTATGAATACCTCTTCAAGCTGAGGGAAATGCTTGCTAAAACCGATAACATAAGTGATGATCCTGAGTTGAACGGATTCAGACAACTGCTTAAACCGGAAGATTACCTGCTGATAAAGAATCCCCGTGAAATAAAGGTAACACTCGAGAATACCCTGCGTTATCCTAATCAGCCGGAGCGTATTCTGGAGACCAGGCTGAAGATAGCTCTGGCGATTGAGGAGTTGCAAAGAAGAAGCAAGGTCAATTAGTAATTATGAGTATTTATCATCATTTTAACCGCAAAGTGTGCAAAGCCCAACGTTTAACGAAAAATTTGCAGTTGTGAAATACCGGATAATGATATTGCTGGTACTTTTTATCACATTTGAATTGAAGGCTCAGATAACGTTCCACGAAGGTGAACAGGTACTTAACAGAGTAAGATCACTTTATCAGGAAGACACCACTACTATATTTACTTTTCAGACAAGATTTTCAGGATCAGATAGCCTGACAATTATATTTGTACTACCGGTAGAGGAAGAAAAAGAGGTCTGCATATTTGGCTCAGGCATAAGGGAAATCAGGGAATTAGCTGACTCAAATCTGATCAGCAACGATATTGTATTCATTCAGCCTGGATTTACCAGGATTCCATGGTATGGCGATCATCCTGATAATAAACAGATATCGCAGGAAAAATACCTGATAGATTTGATCAGCCAGGTTTCATTAATTTTTAATAATTATCACAAAAGAATATACCTGCTTGGCTTTTCAAAAAGCGGTTGGGGAAGCTTGAGTGTATTGTTAAATTTTCCCGATATTATTGACGGGATTTTTATCTGGGATACACCTTTTTGCACCGGATTCAATAAAGACTGGGGTATGGATCAGGTATTCCGGGATAAGAGATATTTTAACAGTAATTACATCCTGACAAACAGAATCGGCAAATCTGCCATAAAACTTAAGGATAAAATCATTGTTATTGGCGGAAATTACATGTTTCTTAAGGAGACAGAGACTTTCCTTAAATTAATGGATGAAGAGAAGATCAGTTATTACTACAACCTTGACTTACAATACAGACATGAATGGAATAAAGGTTGGATTTATTCTTTGTTGCAATATAAAAAAGACATTGTGGCTGATACAACTGATAAACATTAATAAAATTTTCAGGGTTTAATTTAAGTACTTTAAATTCAATTAATTAAGCATAAAAAACTGATCACACAATGAAAAGACGAAGGTTCTTTATCACTTCTGTTTTAACTGGGACTGGTATTGCCTTGAATGCAATGAATTTAAGCATGAATGAATTTGAAAAGGATCAGGAAATGGTTACTGGTATAAAAAAGACCATTCCTTTGAACAATGATTATGATGTTATTATTATTGGAGGAGGGCCTTCAGGTTGTGCTGCCGCTATCGCTGCTTCGCGTGAAGGATCAAAGACTCTTTTAATTGAAGCAATGGGTTGTCTCGGAGGAATGGGAACTTCCGGACTGGTCCCGTCATGGGCACCCTTTTCAGATGGAGAGAAAATTATCTACCGGGGAATAGCTGAGAAAGTGTTTTATGAGTCACTTAAAGGAGTGCCTCATGTGCCAAAAGACAAATTTGACTGGGTGCCCATTAATCCGGAATGGCTGAAACTTGTCTATGACCGGATGGTCAAAGAATCAGGGTCAGATATCATATTCTTTTCAAGGCTCGCATCATTAAATCTAAAAGCATCCGGTGAAGTTGATTCAATTATTGTATGCAATAAATTAGGATTGACTGCTTATCATGCGAAAGTATACATTGATTGCACCGGCGATGGAGACCTGGCCGCATGGGCAGGCGCTTCATTCACCAAAGGGAATGAAAAAGGGTTGACTATGCAGGCTACTCATTGCTTCACAATTGCAAATGTCAATCCTTTCAATGCTGAGTCGTTTAATTCCCTGCATGGGGCTAATGAAAACAGTCCTATCAGAGAAATCCTTGAATCCGGGAGATTCCCATTGATTAAAGATACACATTTGATTGTTAATCTAATCGGGCCAAATACGGTGGGGATTAATGCAGGACATCTGTCCGGGATTGATAGCACCGATCCTCAAAGTATTTCAGATGCAATGCCGGTTGGAAGGGAGATTGCAAATCAGTATTTGCAGGCATTAAAGGAATTCCGGCCTGAGATCTTTGCCGGTTCATTCCTTGTAAACACAGGCCAGCTGATGGGTATCAGGGAATCACGAATTATTGAAGGTGATTATAAACTATCTCTGGATGACTGGCTGAGCCGAGCCAGTTTTCCTGACGAGATAGGCAGGAATAATTATTATATTGATATTCACAGCCCCATCGAAGAACTTGACAGGAAGAAGGGATCAATTAGTTTAGACCTGTTTAATCCTGAATTTTATAAGATAGGAGAATCGGATGGTATTCGTTT
>CAYPKL010000123.1:0-2600 GCA_964411285.1 uncultured Rikenellaceae bacterium | reverse complement strand
GACCTCAGGGCGACAGATGATAAATTTGTAATAGTTGTCGATTCCGGTAAGTCTGGCAAGCCTTCAGCCGGTAAAGCTGAAAGCATTATGAAAGAACTGGGAGCAGTTGAAGTTATCGATAAGGAATTTGAAAACATTAATGCATGAAAAAAATATACATGCCACGGTTTATTAACAGAGCAGTCACTCTTCTCATTTTTTATGTTCTCCTGAGCGGATGCGACAGAAACAGGAATTCCACAGGATGGGATTATTTTCCTGATATGTTTTATTCCACGGCTTATGAGACATTTTCAAAAAATCCCAATTTTAATGACGGAGCTACTATGAGAGTCCCTCCGGCCGGAACAGTTCCCCGGGATTTTACTCCTTTTAATTATACAATTGAACCGGAGTCAAGGATCAGGGCAGGAATTGAACTGACAAACCCGGTTCCCCAAACCCCTGAAACACTTGGGAGAGGGAAAGATCTTTATGCTATTTTCTGTATTGGATGTCATGGCGAAAAAGGTGCCGGCGATGGGCGACTATTCACGAGCGGATTATACCCCCTGAAACCCCGCCTTCTTACAGGCAGCGTTGCAGATAATCTGAAAGATGGTGAGATTTTTCATACAATAACGCTTGGATTGGGATCAATGGGGGCCCATGGTTCACAGATCAGGACAGAAGACAGATGGATCCTGGTTCAGTATATCAGAACGCTTCAGGAAGAATCCAGGAATAATTCAGATACTATCCGCAAATAAGCTAATAATAGAAAGATGAAGGAACAATTTAAGATCTCAACAACCTTCAGAATAATTACAATAATCCTGATTTGCATCGGTGCAGTCACATTTCTCCTTGGCATTATATCAGATTCCGTGAGAACCTGGGCAAACTATCTGATAGTCAATTACTATTTTTTATCGCTTTCGCTGGGCGCCGCTTTCTTTCTGGCACTTCAGAGTATTTCACAGTCGGGTTGGTCAGTCGGATTCAAACGTATTCCCGAAGCAATGATGGCCTATATTCCTTTTGCTGCTGTTTTCTTTTTGCTTCTTTTTTTCGGCGTCCATGATCTATACAGCTGGTCGGACGGGGGAACAGTTACAATGGATCCGGTTCTGAAGCATAAATCGGAGTACATGAATGTCCCATTTTTCTTCACCAGGATGATAATCTTTTTTATTTTATGGATTATTTTCACCAGAATGATCAGAAAAATTTCAATAAAAGAGGATATGCTGAATCCTGCTGATCAGACTGCTGCACTGGCTCTTTTCAACAAGAGTGAGCTATTCTCAAAAATATTCATTTTCATTTTTGCATTGACATTCTCTTTTTCAGCTTTTGACTGGATAATGTCGTTAGAACCGCACTGGTACAGTACCATTTTCGCACTTAAGAATCTGGTAGCTGCATTTTTACATGGCACTTCAATCCTGGCCCTGATAGTGTTTATTTTGTATAGAAGGGGATATTTCCCCTTCCTGAATAAATATCACCTGCACGATTTTGCACGATATATCTTCATGATCTCTATTGTATGGGGATACTTCTGGTTTGCTCAGTTTATGATAATATGGTATGGAAATATCCCTGAAGAAACTGCATACTATTATATCAGATGGGAGGAAAACTGGAAAATAATTTTCTTTCTTGAGATCGGATTGAACTGGGGAATTCCTTTCCTGGTGCTGCTTCCGGTGAAATCAAGCAGAAACCTGACTGTAATTTCCATCGTTATATTCTTCCTGATTATAGGGCAGTACATAGATCTGTTTATGCAGATCATCCCTGGTACTTCAAAGATGCTTAAATTTGGATGGATTGAAGCAGGGCTGTTCATCGGATATGCAGGATTATTTGCATTGGTAGTGGCTGCGGCTCTCAGTAAGAATAAGCTTATACCTTCCAACCATCCGTATCTGGAGGAGAGCCTGAATCATAAATTCGTTTAAAGCAATATTTTCAAAGGAGCCGCTTCCCTTCGCTTACATCAGAAGAATAGTGTCAGGGGTGCTTAGGCTAGAATTCTATCAGTGATCAACAGTATGATTATCAGTAAATAGTATAGATCGAGGATTATCGAATATTTCCGGATAATATATCTTTCCTCTGTGACCCTTAACAACTTCGAGAATTCTGCAACAAGAAAAACAGAAGCAAGAATGATTATACCAACAATCAGGGGAGTATTGACAATTTCAAAATAACACAGGAATATTGCTGCAATTCCTGATGTCACTACCCATGTAAATGTGAGTCTTTTTATCTGGGCATGGCTGAAACGATCTGTCAGGCTTGGAAGTCCTGCAGTCTTATACTCTTCACCATACCTCAGGATAAGCAACCAGAAATGAGGTATCTGCCCTGTAAAGAGCAAGAATCCAATAAAAACTATTGGTTTATCCCATAGTCCCCCTCCTGCTGCAACCCAGCCAATGAGAGGAGGCAGAGCACCCGTCAGAGCTCCCGGAACCACTGCAAATGCAGAAATTCTCTTTGAATAAGTATATACAGCATTATACCAGAAAATGGTGAATAACCCAACGAGGACTGCATTTAGATTTCCCCCGATAAAAATTATAGTTGTTCCTGCAGCAAGATTAAAG
>CAYPKL010000122.1:0-2578 GCA_964411285.1 uncultured Rikenellaceae bacterium | reverse complement strand
GTTGATCTTTGTGTCCGCGCTTGCTGTCCCGCTACCCAGCGTGACCGCCGCCAGAGCCAGCCCGAGCGCCAGGGCGGCCAGCGTGATGAGTCGGCGGAGCACGATCATGTGAGGTGGATCGCACCGCCGGGACGGGTTGTTACAGATGCATAAAAAAGGTGGCGCCGGATTGCTCCGGCGCCACCTTTGTAGGTATCGCTAGGTCAGCCACGCCCACCGCAGGTCGGCCAGGCGCCGATGCCCTGGGTGCGCAGAGTGTTCTCCGCGACCCGGATCTGCTCCTCGCGGGAAGCCAGGTGCGGCATTCCGGTGCCGCCGTTGGCCCGCCAGGTCGAGGGGCTGAACTGCAGACCGCCGTAGTAGCCGTTGCCGGTGTTGATTGCCCAGTTGCCACTGGACTCGCACTGGGCGATCGCGTCCCAGTTGACGCTGTCAGCGTTGGCAACGCCGGCGCCCAAAGCAATCGGAGCCACAGCCATCGCACCGGCGACAGCCGCCATTCCGAGCGTGTTGCGGAAGTTCTTCAACATCTTTCCTTTCGCCGAGCGTGCGCCAGATCCGTGTCAGCAGATCCCTGAAAACATCGGTTGAGGGTCGTGCCGTCTCGGTTCTGGCACAACAGCGGGTCCTACGGCACTGCTAGCGCGCAGTTCCCGCTCACACGCAGGGTTCCTAATCTGGAATTGTTCAGGTCTTTCCCGACCCGACTAGGACGGTACGGGAGTCTGTTGCGGCAAGTCACGCGAATGACACATCAATTTCTGACAGATAACGGACTAATCACAAGCGCGATTATCGTAGACACTCCGCAGGTCACATCGGCGTGTCAGACCCTGCGCGACGACGACCCACAGGGTCAATAATGTGATGCGAATCACAGTTTGAATGTGAACCCGGCCATAGCGACACAATTCACATCAATAACATCAGTCACACCAATAACATCAGTGGCGCATATCCGACGTTGCGTTCACATTGGTCAGCGCGGGACCGGGCGGCAGCACCACCCGCCGGGTGACCAACGTTGCTATCAGCGACCGCATGCAGCGCTGACCGGCGGCGACCAGCACATCGATGCGTTCAGCCAAACCAGTTCGGTAGATCCCGGCCAGATAGTGATCCCGGCCGTCCCAGGGCAACACCACGTCGGCTCCGTGGTGGACGGCGAGCTGATCGACGAGATCTGCGGTCAGGTTCGGCATGTCGACTGCGCTCACGAACGCGCGCCCGAATCCGGCGGCGGCCGCCGCCCGCAGGCCCACTCCGGTGGCCAGCAGCGGGCCGACACCGCGAACGGGGTCGTCGATGATCCGGGCGTCCATCGCCGGCAACGGCTGCCCGGGTGCGGCGACGACGAATACCGGGGCGCAGCGGCCGGCGAGGGCAACGACGGTGTGCTCGACCATGGTGAGGTCGGGTCGCTCGGGATGCGGCATGGTCGCCTTGTCCCGGCCCATCCGACGCGACGCCCCGCCGGCCAGTACCACCGCCGCCAGCGGTTCAGGCAGCACCGGCCTAAGCCACGGTCCAGGTGTCACGGCCGCGCAGCAGGGACTGCAGGGCGGCCCGGTCGTGGGGCGCGGCGTCGCGGGCGGCGGCCACCTGCTCGCGGGCAGCGTCGTCGTAGGTGGGCCGTGCGACATTCCGGAAGATGCCCATCACGGTGTGTTCGAGGTGCTGGTCGCTCAGTCGCGACAAGGCAAATGCGTAGGCCGGGTCCTCGGCATGGGCGTCATGCACAACGATTTTGTCCGCCGCGACGTCAGCGGTCTTGGCCACGTCGAGCCCGAAACCGGACTGCACGACACAGTATTCGCCATCGGTGCCGAAGGTGATCGGCTCCCCGTGCTGCACCGTGATGACTCGCTCCTCGGCGCCTTCCTTGCGAAGCGCGTCGAAGGAGCCGTCATTGAAGATCGGGCAGTCCTGCAAGATCTCGACGAGCGCGGCCCCGCGGTGTGCGGCGGCGGCGCGCAGCACCTCCGAGAGTCCCTTGCGGTCAGAGTCCAGCGCCCGGGCGACGAAGGTGGCCTCGGCGCCGAGTGCCACCGACACCGGGTTGAACGGTTGGTCCAGCGATCCCATCGGGGTGGACTTGGTGATCTTGCCGACCTCGGAGGTCGGCGAGTACTGCCCCTTGGTCAACCCGTAGATCCGGTTGTTGAACAGCAGGATGGTGACATTCATGTTGCGTCGGAGCGCGTGGATCAGATGGTTGCCGCCGATCGAGAGGGCATCGCCGTCGCCGGTCACCACCCACACCGAAAGGTCCGGCCGAGCCAACGCCAACCCGGTCGCAACAGTCGGCGCCCGGCCGTGGATGGAGTGAAACCCGTAGGTCTCCAGGTAGTACGGGAACCGACTCGAGCAGCCGATCCCACTGACGAAGACGATGTTCTCCCGCCGCAATCCGAGTTCCGGCAGGAAATTGCGGATGGTGTTGAGGATGACGTAATCGCCGCAACCCGGGCACCAGCGCACCTCCTGATCGCTGGTGAAGTCCCTCGATTTCTGCGGTACATCGGTGGTGGGCACCCCGGCGTTCTTGGGCTGCAGATCCAGGTCGGTTCCGATCAGG
>CAYPKL010000121.1:0-3725 GCA_964411285.1 uncultured Rikenellaceae bacterium | reverse complement strand
TAATGTCAGATAAAGAAACTTCAGAAATCAGAAAAACCACTCTTTTAAAGTGGAAGAATTTCCAGCACCTTTCAAAAACGGAAATGCAGCTGGTAAGCGACAACATGTATGAAGCCAGTTTCAATGCGGGTGAAATAATAATTAAGCAAGGCTCCCCTGCATCAAGCGTTATATTTCTTTTTTCGGGAATTGCCAAAAGTTATACGGAAGGGCAGGCAGGCAAAAATTTTATTCTGGGTATTATACTGCCTGGAAGTCTGTTAATGGGCCCCGGAGCTTATATCAACTCGCGGAATACATTTACGGTGGCAGCAATCAATCCGGTTCAGACCTGTTTTATCGACTTCGGTATATTCCGTCAGCTCATAAAGACAAACAGTGCTTTTGCCGAAGGCCTTCTTGAGGAATTGTGCTCAAATTCAATCAGATTACAGACAAAAATGGTAAACCTGGCGCAGAAAAAAATGCCGGGACGGCTTGCTGAGGCTTTGCTTTATTTAGCCGAAGAAGTTTTCCATTCTGATGAATACAGGATGGTCCTTACAAGGAAGGAACTGGGAGAGATGACAAATATGGCCAAGGAGAGCGTCATCAGGATTATAAGGGAGATGGAAGAATCAGGCGTCATTTCTACAAAATCATCAGAAATCAGAATTCTTGATAAAGACAAGTTACGTCTCATTTCTGAAAAGGGCTGAGAAATAAAATTTGTATTAATATCCAATTTTACCTCTTTATGAAAGTCATTAAATTCATGTTCTCTCCTGTTTTTATGGGAGTACTTTTTGTAATTTTTGCAGTCTCGATGGCTGCTGCAACCTTCATTGAAAATGACTATGGCTCAGCGGCAGCGTATAATATTGTTTATGATACGAGATGGTTTGAACTGTTACTATTACTTCTGGCAGTAAATCTGGCAGGACAGATGGTAATTTTTAAACTGTACAGAAAATCAAAACTGACGGTATTCCTTTTTCATCTTTCGTTTATAGTTATGATACTGGGAGCAGCTATAACACGGTACTTTGGATGGGAAGGGAGTATCCACATAAGGGAGGGAGAAGAGCAGAAAAATTGTTATTCGAATGATAAATATATCGGTTATACGCTAAAAGACATGTCGGGCAAACTCCTTTCCGGGAGTTCCGTGAAGCATACAATGAGCATGGCATCAGCCCGGAATTACAGGAAGAAAATAAATGTAAATGAAAAGGAATATGAACTGGTTCTTGACAGAATAATTGCGAATGCAACTGAGACCGTTTCCGATTCACCCGATGGTGAACCCATTGTTTCACTTGTCGTTACCGACAACACATCCAAAGAAACTATTAACCTCAGAAAAGGTGAAACCAGAATTAAAAACGGAATTTCAATAGGTTTTTATCCTTTGCAGGAAACTGATATTAAGATTACCGCGGATTCTTCTGCATTTTATGTTCAGTCGGAATTTCCGTTAAGCGTGATGAGCATGATGACGCAGGAAGCTTCAATAGTTGACACAGGCCGGATCGCAGAATTGAAACAGATGCAGATCATTACATTGCAAAATGTAAGGATAGTGCCGCAGAAGCTTACCCTGAAAGGGATACTAAAACCAGTTTCAGCCGATATACATGTTCAGGAAACAGGGAAAAATGTCTTTGTTTTCAATCTGCTTTCCGCAGAGAATACTGTTTCAACTTTAAATTTATGGGATACCGGCGCTGAAAACAGAGTTTCAGGTACTGCCAGGATAGATGGGAATACACTTGAGGTATTTTATGGATCAATTGAGAAAACGCTCCCATTCAGTCTGAAACTTAATGACTTTATTCTCGAAAGATATCCCGGCTCCAACAGTCCTTCCGGTTATAAAAGCGATGTGATTCTGATCGACAAGGCAGCAGCCACAGAAAAACCTTTCGTTATTTTTATGAATAACATATTGAAATACAAAGGTTTCAGATTTTATCAGTCATCATATGATCAGGATGAGAAAGGGACATTACTCTCTGTAAATCACGACCCGGCAGGGATGGCCGTTACATATACCGGTTATGGATTGCTCTTCCTGTTTATAATTCTTTCACTGATAAATAAAAAATCAGTATTTCACAATGTAAAGGCAAATTACTGGAGCTCCGCTTTGAGGAAGGCATTACAATTGATCGTGATAATGGTTGTTTTGTCAGGGTTCAGGACTGTTCAGGCGCAGAAGCTTGTTGCCGACAGGAAATTGGCGGAACAGTTTGGAGAAATTCTTGTTCAGGATCAGAAGGGAAGGACCAAGCCCTTATTTACATTAAGCAATGATATTTTAAGAAAAGTTTCAAGGGAGAATAAATTTGACGGATTGACTTCCATGCAGGTATTCCTGGGTATTTACCTCGATTTTGAAGGTTGGAAGGATGTACCACTTATTAAAGTCTCAAACAAGGATTTGCAGCGAAGCATTGGAATAAAAGGAAACCTGGCAGCGTTTTCCGACTTTGTCGATTTTGAACAGGGCGGAACTTACAAGCTTTCTGATGCCGTCAATAAAGCCTATTCAAAAGCTCCGGGGGCAAGAAGCAGGATGGATAAAGAGATTATGAAAGTAGATGAGAGGACCAACATTATTTATATGATCTATAATGGCGGTTTCCTTAAGATCTTTCCAAGGAAAGACGGGCAGCATGACTGGGACTCTCCGCAGGATGCACTTAAATTTGCAGCAGGCAGGGAAGATTCATTATTCATTCAGAATGCAATCCCGATGTTTACCGGGGCTGTCCGGTCAAACGACCGTTCTACCGCAGCCACTATTTCAGAATCTTTAATTGAATACCAGAAAAAGTTTGCAAAGTACGACCTCCCGCCTGATTCCAGGTCAAAAGCCGAACTTCTTTATTACAAGCTGATGATCTTTGAGCGTTTGTTCCCTTTCTATGCTACAATCGGGATTATAATGCTTATCAGCCTTTTAATAATGGTCATCAGGGGTAAAAAAACCAGTTTCCCGGTAATAAAAATCCTGGGATGGCTCCTTTTTGCAGGATATTTATTTCACACCTTTGGGCTGGGATTACGCTGGTACATCTCAGGACATTCTCCAATGAGCAACGGCTATGAGTCGATGATTTTCATATCGTGGGTAACACTTCTTGCAGGATTCATCTTTAGCAGAAAATCGGTATTTACCCTTTCGGCTACCGCGGTACTGGCATCAATGACGCTGATGGTTGCCCATCTGAGTTTTATGGATCCCGAGATCACAAATCTGGTTCCTGTACTGAAATCATACTGGCTTACCCTGCATGTTTCAGTAATAACAGGCAGCTATGGTTTTCTGGGTCTTGGGGCAATTCTTGGGATTATAACAATGATCCTTCTTTCCCTATCAGGGGAAAATAACAGGGAAAGAATTTCAAATACAATAGATGATCTTACTGTGATAAATTACAAGACTCTCACCCTCGGCCTCTATTTTCTGACTATCGGAACATTCCTCGGGGCTGTATGGGCAAATGAATCGTGGGGCAGATACTGGGGATGGGATCCGAAGGAGACATGGTCGCTGATCACAATAATTATCTATACGCTTGTGATTCATTCACGCCTTATTCCGGGGATGAAAGATGTGTATACCTTTAACCTGCTGTCGCTGTTTGCGTTCTCGTCGGTGCTGATGACCTATTTCGGAGTGAATTATTATCTTTCAGGATTGCATTCATATGCAGCAGGAGATCCTGTTCCTGTACCAG
>CAYPKL010000120.1:0-12003 GCA_964411285.1 uncultured Rikenellaceae bacterium | reverse complement strand
AATCCGGTTTAATAAGCTTATTAAGGTTAAGCTCCGGGCTGTAATATATGGCATTATGAACTCGTCCCGAGATTATGCCGGGCATATCTTTTATTACTGCCATGCCTTCTGAGTACATTACGACTCCTTTCCTTGCACTGTCAGCAGCTGCCTGCAACTCAAAGCTGGAACTGCCCAGTGTATCAAGAACAACACCATCGGCTTCTGTTTCCTTTATCAGCCGTCCCATACCCTTATAATGATCCTCCTCTCTTGTATTTGTATCCCAGGGATTATAAGAAATAAAAAATCTGGTATTGTTCTGTCTGGATAACCGGGCAAAATTTTTTAACTGTTCAGTTCCTCCGGGAAGGTCTCTGTAGAGATCCCACTGATTTCGCTGATCGAGTCCAAGTCGTGGCCAGGTGGCCCAGATCCCGAAAATATCGATATTGCCAAATTGCTTTATTCCATTTTTCAATACTTCGGGAAAAGTAAATTTTCTGGTAGTCCTGTCATAAAAATCCCTGTCCCATGCCATCTGAAGAAGAACTATATAACATTCCCTGATCCAGGCAAGGTCCTTTCGCTCATAGAGTGTATTGTCAAACTTTTCAATGTCGTATAAGTACTTGTCCCTAAACATTATACGCAGGCCATTTTGCCAGTCGCCTTCAAAAATCTCAGTATAAGTTTTGTAATAAACTTTAGCATCAGGTGGCAGAATTGTTTTATACCTTCTCTTTTCTCCTCCCTCCGTTTCCTGCCGTCTTGAAACAGAGCACAAAGAATATTTTTCATTTATTTTAAATGATGTATAACCAAGTTCCCAGGCATTATCGGGCAGAATAACCCTTAAAGGGCGATACCCCGGGCGAAAGAGATATGCCCTGGCAAGATCCGGAGGTCCCATGCCGGTTATATTTACCGATTCATTATCTGTTCCGAACGGGACCACATTGCTGATTGAAATTGTATCATTTGAGATATTCTCAAATTCGTATTTCGAAACCGTCCCGGAAGAATCGGAAGTATGGAGGATTAATCTTAGTTTATTTTCAAAGACAATGGCATATCCCGAAGCCTCTTTTACAGCATTAATATTACCCGTATTAAAGTTTTTTTCGTCTAAAAGGAAACTTAAAGCTGGTTTTTTCCGTTTAAAGATCAGGTTAGTGTCATCATCCAGGTTTATGCTATCAGTATTCAGGCCTGAATCAGATGATATGTAAACTTTACCAGTTGTTTGTGACCTTAAAGAAAATGGAAGTGAGATAAGTTGAAAAAACAGAAGATATCTGAAATAAAGCATTGAAAAAGTCATCAGAAGATATTTTAATTCATCAAATTTAATTTAATGCAATTTATAATATACATATCACTAATAAAACAGATTTTACTGAAGGTTTTGAATTATTCGGTTTGAAATTAAACAATGGAGATTTGATATTCAGCTTAGTTAAGTTAATTAATACAAGGGAAAAAATAAATTAGTCAATCTGAGGATGAAAATGCTTAACAAAATTATGAAGTTTTTTTTGCTGATGATGATAGTATCCATTTTTGCAGGGTGTGCGCCGGCCAAAAAGAATCCATATTATGAAAAGAGAATGAATGCACCTCGGGCCAACGCCTCCCAGCTGGGAAGAAACAGGTACTACTACTCTCCCTCCTACCAGAAGAAGCTAGGCAAGAGTTACAAAAGGAAATAGATAAACAGGATATCATTCATCACACCGAAAAGAAAGTCCGTCGTATCCCAGAGTTATTCCCGGAGGCAATACACCGGAAACGTCTTTATGGCGACCCATTTGATGACTGATATGAGTCAGGAACGCCTTTCGTGGTGAGACCTGCATGATTAAATCAATAGCTTCACGGAGGCTAAAATGGGAAATATGTTTTTCTTTCCTTAGTGCATTTACAACTAAATATTTCACTCCGAAAATTTTTTCCTTTGTCTCTTCCGGGATATAGTTGGCATCAGTAATGTATGCAAAGTTACCAATTCTGAACCCGTAAACAGGAAGCCTGTAATGATAGACTCTTAAAGGATTTATAGTAAGGCTTCCCACACTGAATCCGTAATCAGGAATGGGATTTAACCTCATTTTTGGAATTCCGGGATACTGGTATTCCGCAAATACATAAGAATACTCTTTTCTCACAGCTTTCTGCACCCTCTCTTCCGCAAAAATATCTATTGCATCGCGGCTTTTATAATTAAACGCTCTCACATCATCCATGCCGGCTATATGATCCTTATGTTCATGAGTAAGAAGGATGGCATCGAGTTTCTTAACTTTCGCAGTTAACATCTGCTGCCGGAAATCAGGTCCGGCATCTATAACAATCACAGTATCATCATTTTCTATCAGAATTGAAGTTCGGAGTCTCTTATCATTCGTATCGTCTGAAATACATGTTTCACATTCACATGCTATTACGGGGACTCCCTGGGAAGTACCGGTTCCAAGAAAAGTTATTTTCACGCAGATTAAAATTTCACAACAAACCTATATTAAAATTACGGAACTGACAAAATTCAGGATTCATTTTACAGGCAGTTAACATAACTGCATATTTGTTAAATTTACAGGTCAAAACAGAAATTGTGGCAGGAAAAATATACTTAATTCCCGTTCACCTGGGATCAGATGATTTCAGGAATGTAATACCTGAAAAAGTACTATTAATTACCAGATCTCTAAGATTCTTTGTTGTTGAAAATCTCAGAAGTTCAAGAAGGTATTTAAGACTTATTGATAAAGAATTCCCAATCGATGAAACACATTTTTTTGAACTGAATGAACATACTGATGATTCTGGAATTGATAATTACCTTGATCCGGTAAGAAATGGATTTGACCTGGGTGTAATGAGTGAGGCCGGGCTACCGGGGATTGCCGACCCCGGTGCAAAGATCATCGCTTTGGCCCATAGAAAAGGGATTAAAGTTGTTCCTTTGAGCGGACCATCATCAATAATAATGGCCCTGATAGCTTCAGGATTGAATGGCCAGAATTTCTCATTCAATGGGTACCTTCCGGTAAAACCTTCTGAAAGAACATCCAGGTTGAAAGAGCTGGAAATAAAAGCGCACGGAGGGTATGCTCAGATATTTATGGAAACACCCTACCGTAACCAGAGGATGCTTGAGTCTATTCTGGAGACATGCAATAATAGTACAAGTCTCTGCATCGCAACAGATATCTCTTTGGATTCAGAAAACATAAGGACATTGAGAATTTCGGAATGGAAAAAAAATGTTCCGGCAATCAATGACAGACTTGCGGTTTTCATCCTCCAATAAGATTCTTACCTCATATTTTCAGAACATAAAAATCAGCTGATACCAGAATGATCATGATCGTTATTCCGGCGGCAGGATTTTAACACTATAAATAATAGTGGCACGCGGAGGAATTTTATTGCCATCACCGATAAGTCCGTAAGCCAGAAACGGGGGTAAGATAAAGAGAGCTTCTGCCCCTTGCTTCAACAACCTTAAACCTTCATCTAAACCTGGCTCCAGTTTGGTTTTACCCAATACTATCTCCTTTGGTCCAAGACTATCGGATGAATAGCATTGTGTCCCATCCAGAAGGGCACATTCGTAGTTCATAGCAATCTTATAATAGTCGGCCAGAAAATCACCGTTCCCCTTATTTTTTATATGGTACCAGAGACCAGTCGGAGACTCGGTCATGCTAAGGTTTTTTCTTTCAATATAATTTTCAATGATCTCCCTGTCTTTCTGAACAAGATAACGGTTAAGTTCAGTCATATCTTTTACGGCAGGTTTCAGGTCCACCCTTTTAGCTTCCCTGTTTGTATTGCATGAAATAATTGATAAGATGAAAATTACAGTAAGAAAAATATTTTTAGTTATTTGATCAGGTTTCATTTTTGGAGAATAAAGTATTTTCTTTCAAAATTCTCAGGAAATAATCAATTGTATTCTCAAGGCTATCATAATATTCACCACCGGAAGCATTCATATGACCACCCCCTGAAAAATATTTCGAAGCAAAAGTATTTACATAAAAATTACCTGAAGACCTGAACGACAGTTTTGTGAAATTATCTTTTTCGATAAACAATACTGAAAATATAATGCCTTTTATAGATAAAGGCATATTAACGAATCCTTCAGTATCTCCTTTGACATAATTATAATCCGCAAGGTCTTTTCTTGTGAGGTACAGGTATGCTGTCATGTATTCGGGAAGAACGGTCATTCTCTCATTCAGTGTAAACCCCAAAAGCCTCATACGGTCAGCGGAAAAGTTATTATAGACAGTATTAAGTATTCTTTCTTTTTCAACGCCTGAATCAAGTAGCTGGCTAACAATTCTTAAGGAATTACCGGTATATGAGCCATAGTCAAAATTTCCGGTATCTGTTATTATGCCGGCATAAATATCCTCAGAGTAGAATCTGTCGCTGAAAAACTTTCCATTCATTTCAGTTACCAGTTCATGGACAAGCTCAGCAGTAGAACATTTAGACGGATCCGAAATTATAAGGTCTGCAAAATTATGAGGATCAAGATGGTGATCTATAATTACCTTTTTTGCCTTTGAATCAGTAACTAACTTCTCCGCCTCCCCAAGTCTGTTCAGCTGATTAAAATCAATAAATATTATGAGATCAGCTTTTTCTATCAGACTGATACTCTCTTTCCTTTTTCTGGTAAAAATATTTATTAGATCTGCTCCATTCATCCATTTCAGGAATTCCTGAATATAATTAGGGGAAATCATTTCGACAGATTTCCCTTTTGCCTTAAGATACTGATATAAAGCTAACTGAGAGCCAACTGCATCCCCATCGGGATTGATGTGGCAGATCAGCAATATATTAACTGATGAATCAAGAAGTTTCGATAATTCTTTTGTATATTTGGCTATATCAATCACTGTTTCTGTAGTTTTAACAAGTTGTCAAAGATAGGAAAATTCCATAAGACAGGTAATTTTGCAAAAATCATTAATTAGTGCTGTATGAACGGAGATTATACATTTTCAATAATTAAACCAAATGCAATCAGAACAGGTAAAACAGGGCCTATCCTTGCTATGATAAATGAAAGAGGTTTTGAGATTATTGCCATGAAACTTGTTAAGATAACGTCAAAACAGGCTGACTCTTTTTACGCTGTCCATAAGGGGAAGCCTTTCTTTGAGGACCTTGTGGAGTTTATGACAAGCGGCCCCATTGTCGTTATGATTCTCCGGCACAAGAATGCTGTTGAAGAATTCAGAAATCTTATTGGTTCAACCGATCCTGTAAAAGCTGAACCTGGCACTATCAGGAAAACATTTGCAGTATCCTTAAAGATGAATGCTGTACATGGTTCTGATAGTGATGAAAATGCCGTGAGGGAAGCAAATTTTTTCTTTTCAGAAACTGAAAGATTTCACTAAGGTTTAACCGGGGCTCCAGCTATTATTCACTTTTTTACATTTCTTTTATCCCTGAACAATGCATAATGCATATTGTTATTAGCTTTGCACAACTTTAAATTTAGTTATGGGATCTGACTCTGCAATCGCACTTACCGATAAAAAAACTCTTGAAAAATACTCTTCAGCTTTTACTCTTTCGGATATGGAAATTTTCATCTTTCCTGAACTTTTCTATCCTCTTGTTCTTGCTAATATAATGTCGCCGGTTATCTGGAAATGGAGGGATGATCAATGGTTTAAAGACATTGAAGCTAAGAGTTTTAACTACAAAGTCAACAGAATCAAACAATTCATAATTCAGAATTATGTTTTCAACCTCGATCTTTCAACATGGGGTCTGACTTCAAAAACAAAAGAGATTGCCAGGTTCAGCGATTTCTTTGATATGGATTTACTGAGTCAGTCAAATGCCCTTTTCGGTTATGAAGGCGACAAATATTACTTCGATATTGACATCAGGAAGCATTTTGGCCTTGACAAGTATAATTCTGATATCATCCCATACTGGAAGACTGAGACTGCAGAAGCGATGACTGCATTCAGATATAAAGAAAATTTTTCGACAGGAGCCGGTGAATGTGTTTCGCTTTCAGCTCTTTACGCTGCTGCGATGTTTATTATTGGCAGAATTCCGCTTGAAAAGATATTCCTCATTGCAACTCCTCTCCATTCACAGAATTTCATTATCGAGAAAGAAGGACTCATTACAAATAACAGGAGAATAGTCACAAAGAATATGTGGTTCAACGGAACCTCCCTCTCGGAAAAGGCCAGGCGTGCGCTTGAAAATGAAAGGGTTACTATTGTTTCTCACATCACAGGATTTATTCACACTTTATATGAAGAAGCGACCATAGATCAAAAAGACTATGATTTTTTTTCAATCAGGTTAAAGGGGTTTCTAAAGGCTGAGTTGACAGATCTTGTTTTTATTAATTTCCTCAGGTTTAAGTCAAAATACAAAACACTTTTCCAGTACAGGTGTGAATGTTCTGGTAAACAGCGTTATATAAACCTTGAAAAGATTTTCGAATATGAGCATACCAGCAAATACAATGTTTCACTGGAAACCCGCGAATTACTGGTAAATGAAATTGAGGGTGACGAATTCCATCTTAGTCCGTTGCAGGGAAAAATCATGCTGAATGACATTGAAATTATCTTCCGGGAAGGCAGAGTAAGAAACCTTCAGGAATTCCGGGATGAATTTAAGAAATCATCTGCAGATATTTCTGAAACTCTGATTGATGAGATGTTTTCAGATTTGCAGGACTTTATCTGTATCGATCCGAAGATTCCGGATAACAAAAAGATATTTATCAAAACACAAATGCCTGAAATATCTATTAATGATTCCCGTGAAAAGATCAATAATACAATTAACGGGCTTGCCGGCAAATCTGAAACAGCGTTGCTGACGTTGTATGTCTTCAGGCAGATGGATAAAATAGACTGGCTTCCATATATTAAGGCCTCTATTGAAAGGAATCCTGTGTGTTTTTCTGATCTGGAAGGGAAGACAGTAAAAGATGTTTACAATTTCCTGATCTTAATGCCGGATGAATCAATTTATGAAGGCTACAGACTGGCACTTCCTGACGAGGTATGGAATTTCCGCCGAGGTGACGGAATTGAAAAAGCGCTCTTACTTGCTGATTTTATTATTCAAAATTACAATAAGCTGCCTGTTTCAATTGATATAAATAAAGAAAGAATAACATTAAAATACGGTGGTGAATCCTACGAGTTTAAATCGTTTAAAAATTTCAAAAAGTCGATCCTGATCACTGGTAATAATTACACAATCAGCTGATCATCTCAGGACTATCTCCTTTATTATCTCAGAGCCTGCTTTTTTATTAAGCTTTTCCCTGAGAGCTTCGCGAAGCATCAGCAACTCATTTCTCACGACTGAAGAATTAAGGTTGACATAAAGAATATGGTCTTTTATATAAACTTTTGTTGTCCTCATTGAAATGGCTTTCCCAACAATCTCTTCCCATGAATTGATAAGGTTTATCTCCTGAAGTTTACCTTCCAGTTTCATCTCCCTGATATAATCCTTCATTGCTTCAGCAAGTGAAATTGTTTTGCTTCGCCTCATTTGTTTTTATTTTAATTTCCGTTTTGCACTATTTCCTCAATGCCTGATTCTCCGATCCTGAATAGTTTGAAGTCGGTATTCAGTGAGCCCAGAATGCTCCGGAGCCTCTCCTGATGTGTATCGGTTATAAAGATCTGACCAAAACGATGATTTCCCACAAGCCGTATTATTTGTGCGACTCTTTCAGTATCGAATTTATCGAAGATATCATCGAGAAGAAGTATCGGGGCAAAACCTGCTTTACGTTTTATGTAATCGAATTTTGCCAGTTTCAGAGCTACAAGGTATGATTTTTGTTGTCCCTGGGAGCCAAGAGATCTGACTGAATACCCGTTCATTTCAAATATGAGATCATCTTTATGGATTCCTGTGGTTGTATATTCCAGAGCTCTGTCTTTATCTGCTGCATTGCTTAGTATTTCCCCGTAATTGCCCTGGCTGAGCTGGGAACGGTAACAAAGTGTTACCTTTTCCTTCTCATTTGATACCATGGAATAGTACTCCTGAAAGACGGGGCTTAAATCTTTAATAAGGAGATCCCGTTCCTGAAAAGCAATTTCTCCATATCGTACAAGCTGTGAGTCCCAGACAGAGATCATTTCAGGATCAAAACTCCGGGATATGCTGAAGTCTCTCAGCAATTTATTTCTTTGCTGAAGTGCTTTGTTATAATTTAATACTGAATCGAGGTATCCGGCATTGTACTGACTGATTATCTTGTTCATAAATTTCCTTCTTTCTTCACTCCCTTCACTGATAAGGGCACTGTCAGCAGGAGATATCATAACTACCGGGTATTTTCCGATATGATCTGATAATCTTTGATAATCCTTGCTGTTATGTCGCAACACTTTCTGTTTCTGACGGTGAAAAGAACAGATTATATTATCTTCCTCATCCTCCTTTATAAATAATCCCTGAACTATAAAAAATTCTTCATTATGATTGATACTTATGCTGTCGATATTATTAAAAAAGCTTTTAGTCAATGAAAGATAATGGATTGCATCCAGAATGTTTGTTTTTCCTACTCCGTTATTGCCAACAAAACAGTTGATTTTTGGGGAGAATTCAAGGTCAGTCTGACTATAATTCTTAAAGTTGGTAAGAGATAATTTTTTAAGATACATAAGAGTTTCAGAGTTTCAGAGTTTCAGGGTTTAAGGGTTTCAGCATATATTACTTTGGACAGGGTAAAGTTAGAAAAAGAATTTGTGTAATGATAAAATCAATATATAGCTAATTATCAATTCTGTATGAAATAAAATCCTTATTCCTTTTTTTTTAAATAAATATTTCAATATTATTTTAAAAGCACTACTTTTGCGAAGTTAAATTTTTAAGTGTTTTTATCATAAACCGTTATGGCAAAAAGTAGTAATAAAGATGAGAATCCGCAGGGCATAAAGAATGTCGAAGAGACGCTGACTAAAACAGAACAGTATCTTGAAGAGAATTATAAATCATTATTGATCGGACTAGGAGTTATTGTAGTTCTCGTTGGGATATTCTGGCTCGGAAAAATCTATCTCAACCGCAGAAACGATGAAGCCCAGGTCCAAATGTACCAGGCCCAGAAATACCTGGAATCTGATTCATTGAAACTTGCCCTTAACGGTGACGGAAATTATCTTGGATTTATCGATATTGCAAAAGACTACAAATGGACCAGTGCAGGGAATCTTGCACGTTATGGAGCCGGGATATGCTATCTTCACCTTGGCAATTATGAGGAGGCCATTGATTACCTCAAAAAATATTCAAAAAAAGACAAAGTTATTGGTTCCCTGGCAATTGGGGCAACCGGTGACGCCTATGTTGAGCTGGGTGATTTGAAGAAGGGTATTGAAAAGTATATAGAGGCAGCTGACTTCGCCGGGAATTCTTTTAACACACCTCTGTTTTTAATGAAAGCTGCTGAACTCTATGAGACTACCAATAATTTTAATGATGCCCTGAAAACTTATCAGAGAATCAAGGATGAGTATCCGGAAAGCACTGAAGGCTCAACAGTTGATAAATATATTGCAAGAGTAAAGCTTTTTACAAAATAGATGAGCACTACTAATCTTTCAGATTATGATCCTGAACTGGTGCCTGATGCCAGTAAAATGAGGTTTGGCATTGTAGTTTCTGACTGGAACTATGAAATTACCGGGTCATTGCTGAGAGGTGCTGAAGCGACCCTTAGAAATCATGGTGCAACAGAAAATAACATAGTAATAAGGCATGTACCGGGTAGCTTTGAGCTTACCCTCGGAGCTCAGTTCCTGGCTGAATATGATGATCTTGATGCAATTATCTGTCTTGGCTGTGTTATCCAGGGAGAGACTCCTCATTTCACATATATCTGTCAGAGTGTTACGCAGGGAATCACACAACTTAATCTGGAATACAATATCCCTTTTATCTTTGGTGTACTTACAACCCTGAATCCTGAACAGGCGCATGAAAGGGCCGGCGGAAAACATGGCAATAAAGGCGATGAAGCTGCTGTTACTGCAATTAAAATGGCTGCCCTTCAGCGGGAGATAGAATAAAACGATATTCTGCAATTCACCGCTTACATAGTTTCCGGTATGGGCAATAAGAACATTTGTTCCAAATATCGCCGGTCATAATAAAGGGTTCATTTCTATCGAAAATTGTATTTACAGTTGATTGCAATCCATTCATGAATTCCCCTCTGAAAACCTTGAAATCTTCAATTTTGATTTCATCATGTTTTGTCTCTTTTATTATGAGTTTATCATTTTGTTCCTCTCCCGGAATTTTCTTTATTTTATATACGGAGGGTGCGATGGCTGCTTCGGGATGTTGCAGAAAGTACCCTTCGCAATAAAGCATTGTCTGAAGCCAGCAATCTGTGTCCTTTTTCCTGTCTTCCTCAAACAGGTCGCTTACTGAATTTATTGAATCGGAAGTAGTGCCGGTTTTATAGTCGACAATCCTTGTTACGTTATCTTTGACATCTATCCTGTCGATAATTCCGCCAACAGTAATTTCTTTTTTACCATTATTATCACTTAGATCCATTTTAAACCTGACCGGATGTTCCAGAGCTAAAATTTTGACAGGGGCTCTGTTTTTGTCAATCTCAAGGATTCGGGTTATGTATGTAAGGATGACATTTCTTGCTATAATTTCATTTATCACAATATAAGAATCATTATCATTCCGGAATAATTCCTTTATAGTATCAGTTATAATCTGAGACAGCCGTTCCCGGTTCCGTTGAATAGTGTCAAAGGCTCCCTTAGCCACAGTCTTTCCGATAAAATCCGAATAAAGATTTTTCATGATTTCGTGAAGCAAAGTGCCAAGCATAGCCGGATCAATTTCTTCGGATATTTTTTCAGGTTCCCGGAGATCGTGTACATACCGGTAATAGAATTTCATCCTGCAGTTCAGCCATGTATTTATTGCTGATGGTGATAATAACTTAATCTTCTCCGCACCGGTAAAGACTGAATGCAATTTCGCTTCAATTTCATTTGTTCTTTCAATTACTTCAGGTGGTGAATCCGGATTTCTGATTTCAAGGTTCAGATTATAATATTCCGGTTTTAATAATGGCTCGTATTTCATCTGCTGAAGAAACCGGCTGCTCTCACCACTTCTCAATCCTTCGGAATTTGAGTTATAAAGGAATGTTATGTTCTCTGCCCGGTGCAGCAACCTGTAAAAATGGTATGCATAAATTGATTCCTGATGGTTGATTGAAGGAAGACCGAAAGCTTCACGGAGACTAAAAGGAATAAAAGATGAAGAGGTAGTTACAGAAGGCAATACACCTTCATTCACTGATAACAAAATCAGATTTTTAAAATCGAGAGTCCTCGTCTCAAGAATACCCATTATCTGAATCCCTGAAAGTGGTTCTCCGGAAAATGGAACCGACTGACTCCTTAAAATCCTGTCAAGCAGCTTTATCCATGTAATAACAGTGAACATTATTTCAGGATCCTCAGCAATAATCTCGAGCCGGTTTATCGAAAGTATCGCCCGGTAAATGAACTCATTTCTAAGACTTTTGGGTATAACTTCACTTTCCGGCTCAATTGAAATATCTTTTTGAGCAATTAATAGCAGTATTGACTTCAAATATCTGGAAAGTAAAGATGGTGTCGAAGGTTTTATGAAAACTTCAGTCAGAATATCTGAGTTCTGAAAGTAGTCAGAAGGGACATAAACCAGATTTCTTTCATTGATTTCCCTGATAATTTTATCCTCACACCCATCCAATAATCCGGAAACAAGATTATTCCCAAGTATTTTCAGGACATCCCTGAATGCAAAATAGTTTTTATTATTCCCTGACCTTGCATTATTCTGCAAATCAAACAAGCTCTTAATCAATGAATAAACGGGTGTTTCTTTCAGAGGATAGCCCATAGTGATATTCACATCCTTTATATCAGAGGGCAGACTGGTGAGAACAGGGACCAG
>CAYPKL010000119.1:0-8291 GCA_964411285.1 uncultured Rikenellaceae bacterium | reverse complement strand
CCTATGATCACAGGATATGAAACCACTCCGGGCACCACACTATATGAGCCGGGTTCAGGTGAGAAACTGGCTGAATCTGCAATTGACCAATTGAACAGAATATTTAATTAAAACCAGTATTCATGGCATTGGGTCTGGTTTAGTTATTAAGGGTTTTTAAAAAATCAGTTAATTTCAGAATATCATCTTTTAAATCGAATTTAACTTTATTAGCTTTCAGATACGACTTGATTTCATCTTCTTCTGAGGGAAAGATCCCCATCAGATTCTTCCTGTTTAACAGTATAAAATCACCTCCGGGGAGTGCAAGATAGAACTGCTTTTTTCTCTGAAAAATCATATCCTTGTTTGCAGTCAGCTTGTAAAAATTTCCATCAAGAGGCATTGAACCATAAGAGGTTGTTGCCGCTGCGGAACTCGAAACGCCATAAGGATCCTTATTCTGTATCTCTTTGAGTTCGATGAACTCCTTCATCCCAAGCTTTAAAGCGCCGCCGCGTAATAGTTTTATATAACCTTTGTCATAATAAAATGTGTCCTGTGCAATACTAATATGTTTTATGTCCCTCTTATTTATAATTGACAGAGTATCCCTTACCTGAATAAATTCCATTTCCCCCAGGAGGTAATTATAATTAAAACGTCTTTCAGTATATATGTCGTTTTTAAGGACAATCCGCCCGGAAATAAATTCAGGGTACAGGTACCTTTCTGACAGTGGAAAACAATCAAGGATTTTGGTTCCTGCTTTTACCGTTATTAACTCATCTTTTTGTGAAAAGAGAGAAAAATTCAGAGCGAAAACACAACAAAGTATAATTAATATTTTTTTCATTCGGGATTGTTTATAATTAATTGAGTTATATGTTCGGATTCTTTCCTCTTTTATTAAATACTTCTGTCAACAGGTTTACTTCGCAGGAAATCACCTTTTATGTACCGGATTGAAGATAATACAAAAAAGTATTTTTTCTGTCTTTTTTATGTTTCTCTCAAGCGTAGTTTTATTACCATTATAAGTATTTATATTTCGTGCATAATCGATAAAATGGGTTTCCGTCTCTTTATATAAAGATAAACCACCAAGGTCGGGTGATTCTCCTGAATAATCAGGTTCTATGACCGGTTCCCGTCCGGTTGTATGGATACCTGCCGGATCAATCTCCCTGCATCCTGAAAAAAATACCATTGAACCGATAAAAATTCCTGTTAATGAAATTTTCTTAATATCCATTTTGGTTCCTGTTTAAGATCTTCTTATCTTTTCCAAGTTAATTAATTATCAAATGTAAAAAAATGAGAACAACAAGAAGGAGTTTTCTGACAAAATCATTGGTTACCACAGCAGGTGTTACTGCAGGGTTAAATTCACGGTTGCTGGCCGGTGTAACCAGGGCCGGCTTTAATGAGTCCCCTGATTTGTCAGCAACGTTTGATCCTGATGCCTTTAAGATCAGCATTTTCTCAAAGCACCTCCAGTGGCTCGATTACCAACAGATGGCTAAAGCTCTGGTGGAGATAGGATTTGATGGCGCTGATCTTACTGTAAGACCCGGAGGACACGTCCTTCCTGAAAATGTGGAAGCCGACCTTCCGAAAGCTGCAGAAGCGCTGGAAAAGGAGGGCAAAAAGATTTATATGATAACTACAGCTATTGATAATCCGGATGATCCTCTTACGGAAAAAATTCTAAAAACTGCCAGCTCACTCAATATCAGACACTACAGAATGGGCTGGGGACACTATGCCAATGACATGACTGTTGAAGAAGCTGTTAATATTACGCAAGCCAGGCTTTCAAGGCTTGCCATACTTAATGAAAAATACTCTGTATCCGGTGAATACCAGAACCATTCAGGTGTGGCAAATGATGGTATTTATTTCGGGGGAGCCATCTGGGATATCGCTTATGTATTGAAAAAGATCAATTCCTCATGGCTCGGTTCACAATACGATATTTATCATGCAGCCATAGAGGGAGCCAACACCTGGCCTGTCGGACTTAAATTGATAAGTCCGTTTATCAGGTCGATCGACATAAAAGATTTTAAATGGATTGAAAAGAGCGGGAAAGTCAGATCCGAAACAGTTCCATTGGGCGAGGGCATGGTAGATTTTAAAAAATATTTCTCTCTTCTTAAAGAGTACAATTTGAATGTACCTGTTTCAATACATTATGAATATCCTCTGGGTGGGGCTGAGAATGGGGCCAAAGTGCTGACCATAAAGAGAGATAATGTTATTGCAGCTATGCGAAAGGACCTCTTAACACTAAAGAAATATCTTCAGGAAGCTCAGCTGGTTTAATTTATAAACCACAATCGGATATTGATTACACAGAGTAATTACTGTGAATTGATTAACAGTCATTCCCTGACTGCCCTGTCAATCATTTCTCCCATTCTGATCCTGGTCTGATCCCATGCTGCCGCATCAAAACTCCATACATCGAGGTGGCCGATTGAATTGGGTCCGAAAGGTTTCCCTATAATTGTGTTTACCAGGGAGTCAACCCGTGAAGTGCTCTTATCGGACTCTGATAACAGCCGCATGTATTCATATTCCTGCACTCCGTCGCGCATGGCTTTTAGCCGGATCGACGGGCAGGGTCCGCTTACATTCGGAATTACTCCAGGAGCATATATCAACAGGGCGTTGCCGTTTATTTTTTTATATGTGAATTCTGCCTCAGATTCAGGTTTGGCTTTAGATGCATCTTTCCATGATTCCGGATCATACCAGCCGTTGATCCAGCCTGCCCCGGCCCCCCAGCTTAACCACGACCGTGTCCTGTATTTCCAGCAACTCCAGCTGATTGCCCTGTCGTTGACTAGTGGCAGATCAAGAAAAGTCGAACTGCCACCCCAGCTGTTAATCTTACTCTCATAAAGCATTGGTCCATAAAGCCAGACTTTAATGCCCATATCCTGGTATTTTTTTGCGGTCTCAAAATCATATTCAATTGTATGTGATGCCCATGAGCTGATAGAATTTTTCACAGTCTCCATCGCCTCCTCTGTGTATCCTCCGTCAATCCTGAAATAAGCTTCCGGATAAAACTCACGGAACAGGTCACCATAATAAACCATCCGGCTCCAAGCTTCAGGGAAATATGATTCATCTAGTCCGTTAAGATAAACTGTTATATCGGTTTTCCCGGTATCTATCAGTGATTTAAAGTGTTCACGGACTTTCTTAATACTTTCCGTATAAATATATTTTTTATCCGGATCCCGCTCAACATCAGCCATACCGATATCCGGCCAGCCCTTTGTACCATGCTTTCCGTAAACATCAAATGGTAACACGAATGTCTCGATTGGTTCTCCGTAGCCGGGGCCATATTTATACCCATACTCATTTGTAAATGCTTTGCCGGAAAAATACTTGCCCAACCGGTCATCGAATTTTTTCCAGTCAAGATTAATTTTTCCGTTTTTCATAATCTCAAGACCCGGTTCATAAGTAGGATCCAGCATCGCTACACGGTTCCGTTTAAGTAACTGGTATATTTCCAGCTCCTGCTCTTCGGGCATGCTTTTCATAAATCCTTCATGCTGAAGGCCTGCCTTGAACCTGTTTTCATTAGGTATGGCGAAATCCCACACAGTAAGATCAACCGGAAATTCCTGGGATTGTCCGTTAATTGTAACAGATACCTTTGAAGTATATGTTCCGGATTCAGCATCTTCCTTTCTAAATGGTACATACTGATCAATCCAGACTATCATCGATTTCTGATTATCTATCCGGTTATTAAAATCAGGCAGCCATAAAGGGTATGTCCACCTCCATTTTACAAGAGCCGAATCGTCCTGTATATAACTGAAAGGAATGAGAGCATCGGGGTACCATCCCTTACCCAAAGAAGCTTTTGGATAACCTGTACTGGGTGTCTTGACTTCGACTGACCATTCAAGGAACAACTCAGGCTTAGTATTAAATTGTTGCTCACCGTTTCTGAATGAGGGCATTTCAATACGTATGCCCTCAAGAGTTTCAGATGTGAAATTGGTTATTACCAGCTGAAATGAAATGTACTCCCCTCTGGCTGCAAAAAGCTTAACCCTGCTTCCGTCAAAAACATGGTTCTTCTTCAGCATAACAGAGCGCTCGCCCTGATTCTCCTTGAGTACAATAAAGCTTTCATCGATTATTTTATTATTGGCAGGATCCAACCTTACTGATGAAGGGATTATAGAAATTGCCCATCCGGAATTTTTTTCTCCGGAATCAGGCGTCTTACATCCTGTTAAAACCAGGATAATGAGAGTAATAAAAAGCAGGTTTCTCATGTTTCTTATTTTATGACAGTTTCTGGTTATGGTTTATTTATCAATCAACAAATACCAGGCAGGATTCCGGCAACTCAGGTTAATTAATAATTATTCTAATTTATGAAATAGTTTATAATAAGAATCAAAAGCAAAGAAAAAGGCCTCATTGTTTTTTTATTATCTTACAACTGCAAAACTTTCACTCACTTAATTCCCGGACATTATGAAAAATGCATTATTAGTAATAGCTATAGCTTCATTAATATCATGCACCAAACCTCAAAAAATCCACTATGCTGAACTTACACCTTCTGAATTTGCAGCAAGGCTTGAGCAATGCCCTGTAGCCTATTTGCCCCTGGGCACACTTGAATGGCACAGTAATCATCTGCCATTGGGCTCAGACGGACTTCAATCGGAAGGATTCTTTGAAAAACTTGCTATGGAGGCAGGAGGTATAGTCCTTCCGATGCTATTTGTGGGACCGGATGGATATGATACCCTGATAGCAGGCAGGGAGTACTATGGAATGGATTCCGGCAAACTTTTCAGCGATCAGTGCAATTATGAGATTCAGCAGCTGAAAGGCAGCGCCTACTGGGTGCCTGATTCCACTTTCGACATATTGATGAACGGGATTATGAAACAGTTAAGCCGTGCCGGATTCAAAATAGTGGTCGCCCACGGACATGGCCCCTCTACAAATTATATAACTTCTCATGTGCAGGTTTTTAAAGACAGATATAATCTTGTTGTCATGAACTGCTGGATTGATGGTAAGGATGATCTCTGCCTGATGTGCGATCATGCCGGTGCAAATGAAACATCACTGATGATGTACCTTCATCCCGACCTTGTCAAAATGGATAACCTTCCATCTGATCCTGAAGAATGGCCTTTAGGAATGCTTGGAAAAGATCCAAGAACTGATGCCAGCAGTAACCTTGGAAAGAAAATAGTAGATTTTGAAGTAAAAAAAATGAAAGAGATAATCAGCAGGGAACTGGAAAGGGTAAAATAAGAAGGTCTTTGTTCTTATTATGCAACGCCAAACCGGTCGAGCTGATAAAACCGGAACGCATTATCCCAGTAGATCTTATTCAACACTTCGTTGTCTAATCCGATACCGTCAATTTTCCATTTGCCCTGTATCGGGGTCGGATGGTCAAACTGTTTATCACGGGTTTGAAAATAACGCCAGTGTATATTATAGAAATCAGAGTCCTCCTCCAGTGTAAAATTCTTACATGGCCCGGCACCCTGTACTTCGCAGCCTTCCCAGAATGCCATATCAGTTCCGAACATAATACGGTCGTGGTACCTGGTAAAAAAGTCATGTCCTTCCTCAGCATCATGTTTTCCCAATTCACCTATACGGGCCGCGGTATCAATATATAGATTCGGGAACTGATCGAGCCAGGTAGCTACAACTTTCAGGTTTTCAGAATAACCTGCAACATGAACTGCAATAAACTTTTCTTTCGGAAACTTCCGGAACACATTGTTGACCTGTTCAAAAAGTGTTTCTTGCGGCGGATATTTACTGCGGTCGGCAAATGACCATTCAGGATGAAGCTCCAGTTCTTCCCATCTCTCATTCTCAGGATTCCATGGCTGAAAAAATGCAACCGGATCACCGGTATGAAACGCAACCGGGATCCCAAGTTTTTCAGCCTTTTCCCATATCGGGAAAAGACGGGGATCATCAATTGAAATCAGTTTGCCTTCCTTATCCCGGGCAACCAGTCCGAGATCTTTCAGGTTCTTTAGTGCAATAGCTCCGGCATTCACAGCCTTTTCGAGCATATCAGGAGCTTTTGTGAAAAACTCAGGATCTGTTTCTGCAAGTTTCCAGTCGAAAGTATAGTGAAGCCCCAGCCTGTTTTTAAAAGGTTTTATTGATTCGATAAGCTCGTAAAAAGCCCTGTCGCCTACATAAAGATCCGGATCTGAACCGGAGATTGAAGCTATAAGTACTGCATACCTGATCAGATTCTCATCCATAACCTCAATAGCTTTTTTTATCTTTCCGGGGGTTACATGAATATGAGAATCAATAACACGGCTGCCAACCGGTTTTATTCTTTTAACGGATTGGTTTGTGCTGCATTGGCTCGTACCTGTAACTGAAATTACTGCTGCTCCCATTGCTGAATATTTAATAAATTCTCTCCTGCTTATCATTTCTCTTCTGTATTATTTTGCTAATGCTCCAAAAACATCTGAGCGGCGGTCCTTACGCCAGACTCCTTTCCATACTCCAAGACCTGCGTTGCCGATCCAGTACCATGGTGGATTATAGTTGAGATCAATATCTGCTGTTAGCAGAGTGCCCTGTTTATCGCTTTCCTGCAGGATTTCACCGGCCGGATTGACAATAATACTGTGTCCGTCGAAAATGTTTGTAACGAAATAAACTCCATTGTCAACTGCGCGGCTTCTGGCAGTCAGGTTCCACATTTCAGGATCCCTTACATCACCCCACACGGGGCAAAATAATATCTCAGCACCATTAAGAGCCAGGATCCTGGAAATTTCAGGAAACGCACTATCCCAGCATATAAGTATTCCTATCTTTCCGAAGTCGGTAGTGAAAACAGGAAAAGTATTCCCAGGTACAGCGCCGGCCTCAGTCTCTGAATCAGGTAACTGCACTTTTTCATAAATCCCTTCAATTTGTCCCTGACGGCCATAAAGGACGGCCACATTCTTCAAAGTGTCTCCTTTCCAGCTGTACAGACCCGACACAATATACATCCCGTACTCCTTTGCTTTCCTTGACATCATAACAGATGCGCTCCCCTCCAGGGTGTTCGATTCGGTTTTTTGCATTCCTAGTCCGGTATTACATGTGGGCCAGCCTTCAGGGAGACATACAATTGTGCATCCTGCTTTTCCGGCTTTGTCAAGCATCTCGCTCATCAGGGTGATGTTTTTTTCTACTGTCGGTCCCGGAGGCCGGAAATAGAAGGTACCTGCCTTAATTTTCCGCGGGGGATCTTCAGCACAACTTTCAAGTGTTATATCATCCCACCAGACTGTTCCTTCGGTCCACCGGAATTCCAGCGATATTTCAGCAGAAACTGATCCATGAACCGATTTGACCTTATCTGAGGCTAGGAACCAGCCATCCGACTCATCCTTAATAGTATATATGAAATTGTAGCCAAGTTGTTCTTCCCCCTTAAACCATTTAATCCTGATAAGTACATTTTTGTGAACAGAACTGATATTTTCAGTTCTGAATCTGGCAGAGAACATATAGGTCTGGTCACTATTTATTGCGACAGTCTGTACTGCCCTGCCATGACAATTTGGATTTGAACTTTCCATTTTAAGACCTGACCTTCCGCTGAAATGCGCCTTACTGTCAATTGTGGTTACCGGCTGCATTGTAATTACAGGCCCGGTGATCTTCCAGTTAACCGGAGAATTGGGCGATGCCTCAAATCCGGGATTTACTACAAGGTTACCCCCGTTTGCTATATAGGGAATAATTAATAAACTTATCAGGCAAACTATTGCAGGTAATTGACTCAGTCGCTTTTTCATTTGGTTCTTGATTTTTGTGGGTTTTAACTGTTCGGAATCTAACCGTTGATCCATTTATAGGTACACCCCTGGTTAAAATGGATAGTTTCAATTTCAGGGAACTTTTGTTTTATCAGCTGATTCAGCGTTCTCATTCCCATCTCTTCTGTAGTTCCATGATTTACCACGATCAACGGATGTCCTGTGTCTGTTGCAAAGGCGGTCTGTGTCCATGTTCTGACAACATCATCGATTGCTATGAAGACATCGGGGTTCAGGTCAGCAAATTCCATCGGATCGCAAATACATCCTGTTCCAATACCTACACTCGTCACCGGTCTTTCCGGATCGCCATAAAAAGCAACACCGGGTTGTCCGATTTCAGATAATTTACGGGCCAGACTGGCTGCAAAAGAAGAAGCTGGTTGCTTATTGAACTTATAGACATTGTAATACGTGCGCGATCGGATTATGTCATTATTG
>CAYPKL010000118.1:0-14363 GCA_964411285.1 uncultured Rikenellaceae bacterium | reverse complement strand
CTGTGGCCTTTTTCCGGACTGAGTCTTCTTGAAACAAATTTTTCCTTATACTCTTTCATATTACGCGATTGTGCAGCTTTCAGGAGCTCAAGCCGGTTATCCATCTCTATGCACAGGGAATTAAGAGTATTAATTACTTTCCGGGTATCAGTAATAATAGCGTCTTCCTCTCCAGGAAGTTTTGCCAGAAAGTGACGTTCTATCTTTGCATAAAGCGGTAACTCTACACGCTTTGGATCAATCAGGACAAATTTTACTTCGGAAGGATGTTTTTTGTAAAGCAGGGATGTTATTACTGCATTGATACCTACCGATTTACCCTGACCTGTGGCTCCTGCAACAAGAAGATGGGGCATTTTCGTGAGATCAACAATATAAGGGTCGTTCGTGATTGTACGTCCAAGTGCAAGCGCCAGATCATATTTTGTTTCCTGAAACGCTTTCGAGGTTATTAACGACCGCATGGAGACAATCTCAGGATTCTTGTTCGGCACCTCGATTCCTACTGTCCCTCTTCCTGGAATTGGAGCAATTATTCTTATCCCCAGGGCCGACAGATTAAGTGCAATATCATTTTCCAGCGCTTTGATACGTGAGATCTTAACACCGCTTTCCGGAACAATTTCATATAAAGTAACAGTTGGGCCAACTGTTGCAGCTTTATGCCTGACATTTATCTTATGGTCAGCCAGAGTCCTGGTTATTGTGTCTTTGTTTTCGAGGACTTCAGTATTGTCAGAGCTATTTGCCGACTTGTGCTCTTTAAGAATAGAAACAGGAGGAAATTTATATCTTGAAAGGTCGAGGTGCGGATCATAATTGGCCATTATCTCATCAATCTCATGATCCGGCATGATATCATTAACCTCCGGTCTGATAATGGTTCCTTGAATATTTTGCGGAGCCGGCTGGAGAGATTCAGCTTTATTCACTTCATGGATTATTGAACCCCGGTGAACCTTCTGATTTTCTTCATCCTGTGTCGGACGATGTACGACATATCCGGCGTCTTCTTTACTTTTCGGGTAAGCTCCGGCATCAGCATCTTCTTCGACATCATTTTCATCAGGCCGCAGATCATCTACTCCATCAGTATTATCTCCGGCATCTTCAGCCACCGCACCGGATTTTTTCCAGGGCATTACATTTTTTATCGAATCAGGTATCTTCTTTGTAAAGGTTTCAGGCTTAAATTTAAGGGCAAAAATAAGATATGCGACAGTTAGAATGGTCAAAATGATACCGGTGCCAATCTTTCCCGAAAAAGAATTCACCCATTCGGTGATTTTAAATCCCTGAGCGCCGCCAGGACCGCTTCCCAGGTATCCGCCTGCTTTCCCGAAAATGAAACCAAGCAGCAATGAAAGTAATATAGCTGCAAATGTGAATTTTGTAACAAGGGTCCATAGGTTGATATTTGGGAAATTGAGCAGGTATAATCCTACAGCGCCACAAATTAGCGGGATAAAAAATGCTCCGTATCCGAAACCGAAACCTATTATCATTTTTGCAAGAAAATGGCCGCTCTTGCCCGACCAGTTTTTTACATGCACACCTGCATCAGAAATAACCTGAGAATCAGACAGGCTCAAATCAGTTTTCCACCAGAAAAGATATGCTGCACACGCGAGAAGAAGATAAAAAGCAAAACCTGTGATAAGAATCCCTACGACAAATTTGATTCTCTCGTCTGTAATGAATGGTTTCGATTTTGTCCTGTTCTTTCCGTTCTTTTTAACTGTGTCTTCCTTCTCCTTTTTCATTTCAGATTATAATTACTTCATAAGGTGAGACAATATTACCCCAAGCCCCAACCCTGTGCTAAAAGCATCACAAAGGTAACAATTTTGAGCTATACCGGTAATGAGTGGGATAACTTTGCCGGAGAATAATAAATTGAATGGAAAAATCTCCCTTCCTTTAAGGGATACATGATTCCCTGGGTCTTGTGTAGTGTGCCTTGAGTTGTGTGCTTCAGGTCGAGTGGTGTGTCTTGAGTCATTTACAGACTAACCATCTTATTTATGAACTTAACTATATCATCTTTCGAAACTTCACGGAATTTTGGCTTCTTCTCGAAGATCTGGTCGGGGATTTCTTTCTTATAAATATTCTCGGCTTCAAAATGGAATTCTGACTTACCCAGGAAATAGAAAAAACTCATAAGTACTCCGTCAATCTCCGCAAAAGGAGTTGAAGCGTTTGGATTTTTGATAGGTATCTCGTCAGTGTACCAGATGTTATAGATTTTACCGCTGTTCGATGGCAGGATAACTTCAGCATTCCTGCAATTTACGCCACAGATTACCGAGGTTTTGGATGTCTTTCTTATTTCCATGCCATTCATGGTTTCGAATCCGGGATATACCTCTCCTTCTCTGGAGGGGTAAACATACCTGATAGTAAACATACTAAGGTACGTATCATGAATGTCTTTTGACGGGTTGCTTAAATTAGAAATTCCGGAGTTGCCGAAAGGTGAAATAAGTTCAAACAGAATATTGTCATCTTTGAATGAAACGACCAGATTTTTCGGTAAAAGCTCTTCCGGCAATAGTGTCTTACTGCCAAGGTAATCAACATGGTAGTGTATTTCACCCTGGTCAATTAAATTATACCCATTTTCCTTACAGGAGTAAGCTGAAAATACCGAAATACATATCACAAAAAAAATGTATCCGAACCTCACCCGACTTGAATTAAATTAAACCTCGTAAAAGTAATCAAATATTTTAATTTCTGACCAGCAGTGGTACAAACATAATAAAATTGAAAATATATGTTATTAAACATATTTTCTTATGACTGGTAGTTACTTATTTTTGAAGCTATCAGACAGAATTTAATAGCTTTGGTATCTTATTTGAAAACAGGATAAAAGAATATTTAAAAAATCTGATTTTATGGAAAAGAAACTGGCGGTTGTCGCATTGGGCGGGAATGCACTTCTGAGAGGTGATCAGAGGGGTACGATTGATGAACAGGAAGAAAATACAACCCAGACTCTCGAAAATCTTGTTTTTCTGATCAATGAGGGATATAATCTGGTAATTACACATGGAAACGGACCTCAGGTCGGTAATATATTGATGCGGAATGATGCAGGGGAACAATTATATAATATTGCCCAGATGCCGGTCGATATTTGTGTTGCCGATACTCAGGGTGGCATTGGATATATGATTGAGCGAATGTTCAGAAATGTTCTGAACAGGCATGGGATAAAGAAAAATGTAGTGTGCATTGTAACGCAGGTCCTTGTTGATATCAACGATCCGGCATTTAATGATCCGCAGAAGAGAATTGGGAAGATTTATACAAAAGAAGAAGCTGATGAGCTTTCTGTAAAAAAAGGCTGGAATTTTAAAGAAGAGATAAAGACTGAAGGCGGATACAGAAGGGTGGTACCATCTCCGGTGCCTTTTGATATAATGAATAAATCAATTATCCACGACCTGGCATGTGATGGAAACATAGTCATTGCAGCAGGTGGGGGAGGCGTGCCTGTTTATATTGATGAAAAAAAAGACGTCAGACCAGCTGAGGTGGTTATTGACAAGGACCGTGCATCATCGCTCCTGGCCACTCTGATCAAAGCTGATGAATTTTATATATTGACTGATGTTCCATATATTTATATTAACTACAGGAAACCGGAGCAGGAAATAAAAGAATTTCTGAATTATGCTGATGCCCTTAAGTATCTTAATGAAGGCCAGTTTGCAAAAGGAAGTATGGCGCCTAAAATAGAAGCGTGTCTGAGTTTTATTAAAAATGGAGGAAGAATGAGCGTTATCACTGAGGCTTTCAAACTTGCTGATAAGAAGTTCGGCTCGAAGATTACAATGGAATATGAGAAATAAGGCTACGGGCGACAGACGAAAGGCGGCAGGCAACAGGAAGACTTTTATTGTGTCTTCGGTCTTTTAAAAATATTAACTAATTTTGAGCCTTTAAACTGTTAGAACGTTAACCAAATAAACTTTAATCTGCACGGTGCCATGCCAGTAAACCTACACAACCGCAGCTTTCTGAAGCTTCTTGATTTCAGACCTGAAGAAATTAAATATCTGCTTGATTTGGCAGCTGATCTTAAGAAAGCCAAAAAATCAGGCAATGAAAAGCAATATCTCAAAGGGAAAAATATTGCTCTTATTTTCGAAAAGTCCTCGACCAGAACAAGATGTGCTTTTGAGGCAGCTGCTTTTGATCAGGGAGCCAACGTTACTTATCTTGGACCGACAGGCTCACAAATAGGCCAGAAAGAATCGATGAAAGACACTGCCCGTGTGCTGGGCAGGATGTATGATGGTATTGAATACCGGGGATTTGGGCAGAAAATTGTTGAAGAGCTTGCAGAATATGCAGGTGTTCCAGTATGGAACGGCCTTACAAATGAATTTCATCCGACTCAGATCCTGGCTGATTTGATGACAATGACAGAACATTCTGATAAGCCATTGAATAAAATATCATTCTGCTATCTTGGGGATGCACGTTATAATATGGGAAATTCACTCCTTGTTGGCGCTTCCAAAATGGGAATGGATTTTCGTACTGCAGCACCTGAAGCTTATCAGCAAAGTAAAGAACTTGTTGATACCTGCAGGGTGGTAGCAAAGGAGACAGGAGCAAAGATTCTTATTACTGACGATGTTAAAGAAGCAGTCAGAGGTGTTGATTTCCTGTACACTGATGTCTGGGTATCGATGGGAGAGCCTGATTCGGTATGGGAAGAAAGGATCAGATTATTGAAACCCTACCAGGTAAACATATCAGTAGTGAGGGAGACCGGCAATCCCGAAGTTAAATTTCTTCATTGCCTGCCTGCATTCCATAACAGGGAAACAAAGGCGGGGGAGGAGATTTTTGATAAATTCGGGCTTGATGGTATGGAGGTGACAGAAGAAGTATTTGAATCGAAACATTCGGTTGTCTTTGACGAAGCAGAAAACAGGCTTCATACTATCAAGGCAGTGATGGTTGCTACGCTGGGATAAGAAAGACGCAAGGTAAAAGACGCTGGACACAAGGAATACGAAACACTATTAGGATTCTTACTCCTCACACCGGTCGCCGGGAGTCGGGAGCCTAGTGCCTTTATTTTATCAGCTCCTTTACAAAATAGAATGTCATAATAAATGAGGCAGCCAGTTTAAGCCCTATTCCTGTAAGAAATCCAAGAAGGCTGCCAAACCCTGCTTTCAGTGCGTATTTCATATCATCCTTAAAGATCAGCTCTCCAACGAAAGCACCTATAAAGGGTCCGATAATTATTCCCAGCGGACCCAGAAAAAGGCCAATAATCAGCCCTACCGTTGCACCACGTGTTCCATACTTTGAGCCGCCAAATTTTTTTGTTCCCCACACAGGGACAATGTAATCAAGAATCGAAACGATAACCGCGACCGATGCCATGGTTATTAAAATGGCAGAGGAGAAGTCAGCGAATCTGGAGAAATGCAAAAGAACTAATCCGAGGTAACTTAACGGGGGACCGGGGAGCACCGGTACAAGACAACCTATTATTCCCAGGATCATAAGAATAATTGCAAATGTAAGCAGGATATAGTCAGACATTCAGAATGAGACTTCTTTATTTCTTACCAAGGTCATCAAAATCGATATTTGTAAACTCCTCAGCAGAAAGAGTGGCAGTTTCCTGTTTGATTTCATTTTCATGCTGTATCACCGGTTGTCTGGATTCATCCTTTCCGTTATCAATAAAACTGACAACATCTTTTAATCCGTCAGCAAATTTGTCAAAGTCCTCTTTATAAAGAAAAATTTTATGCTTTTCATAAAATACCTTACCTTCTTTTCCAAGACGTTTTTTACTTTCGGTAATGGTCAGGTAGTAGTCTTCTTTCCGGGTTGCCTTGACATCAAAAAAATAGGTCCTCTTCCCGGCTCTTACTACCCTGGTATAAATCTCTTCCTTAATGACTTTTCCCTCATTCGCGACAATAACTTCCTTTATTCCGGTTTCTTCTTCCATTTCTCGTCAGTTTAGGTTAGGCTGGTGTTATTACTGTCAAATGTAAAAATATTTTTTAAAATAAAAACAAGGTCAGTTATTTGTATCTAAATTTAAGCATGTTGTTTTGAGCGTAAAGGAAAAAAGCTAATTTTGCAGCACAAAATTGAGGTTCTTTACAGATGATCAGCAGAAGATTATTACGCATTAAGGCCATGATGGCTTTATATGCATTTAACAGGAGGGAAGATGCAAATCTTGAACAAGCTGAAAAAGAGCTTATGTTCAGTATAAATAAGACATACGATCTTTACCACCTGTTTTTCTTACTTGTTCTTGAAATGGCTGATGTAGCAGCTGAAAAAATAGATCAGGCGCTTCAGAAAAAAATGCCTACTGAAGAGGACCTTAATCCAAGAAGAAGATTCATTGATAATCAGGTCATTGCCCAGTTAAGAAATAATAAGGCTTTGAATTCGTACATTTCTGCAAGGAAGCTCTCCTGGTCAAATTACCAGCATATTCCACGTCTTCTATTCAGTAAAATGCTGTCATGGGATAAATATGAAGTATATATGGCTGGCGAAGAACAAAGTTATACTTCCGACAGGAAATTTGTTATAAATCTTATGACTGAACTTTTTGCCTCTTCAGATGATCTTGAGTCGAATCTTGAAGAGCAGAGTATATACTGGAATGATGATACGGAGTATATAAACGTAATGATTGAAAAGACCCTGAAGAAGTTCAAGGCCGGTTCAGGAGAGGATGCTGAATTAATGCCATTATTCAAGAACACGGAGGATAAAGAATTTGTTAAACTTCTTTTCAGGAAAGCAGTCCTGCATGCGGATGAGTGTACTAAGTTAATTGATAATAATACCACTAACTGGGAAGTTGAACGTATTGCTTTAATGGATATTATTGTGATGCAGCTTGCTGTGACAGAGATCCTTGAATTTCCTGAAATTCCGGTCAAAGTGACCCTTAATGAGTATATTGAAATTGCAAAATATTATTGTACCTCAAAAAGCAGTACATTTGTCAACGGCATTCTTGACAATATTGTCAGGGAGATAAGGGTGAAGGGACTCTTTAACAAGTCAGGACGCGGACTTGTAGGAGAGAAAATTGTTGATGAAAATTAAAAACTGTTATTTTGCCAGAAAATGAGAACTATTAAAATAACCTCTTTTGTTTCACTGATATTTTTAATTACCGCATGCAATTCGAATTCCGGAAAAAATAATGTTTCAGACGGAGACAAGTCTTCTGCAGGTGTTGCGGAAATAGTCTTCAGGGAATATGAGCATGATTTCGGGAAAGTAATGGAAGGTGAAAAGGTTGCTTATGTTTTCTCATTTGAGAACAAGGGGTCAGGTAATCTTGTGATAAATTCAGCATCAACGAGCTGCGGATGTACTGTCTCGAAGTATGATACAAAACCAATACTGCCGGGAGCACAGGGAACTCTTGAAGTGGTTTTCAACACAACTGGCAGGAACGGCGTTCAGACAAAGACTGTATCAGTTAATTCCAATTCCCCGACTCCGGTAGTGATTCTTAAAATAACAGCGGAAGTAATTCAAAATGAAAAAAATAACAATTAGAGAACAACAATTATTAATACATTAATCACAGGACTATGAATAATTTTGCTTTTTTGTTTCTTATGGGTCAGCCGGCCGGCGGAACTACCGGACAGAGTAATGCTCTGATCACATTTTTACCATTGATTCTGGTTTTTGTAGTTTTCTACTTTTTCATGATCAGACCACAGATGAAAAAGCAGAAAGATATGAATAACTACAGAAGCTCCCTGAAAAAAGGGGACAAGGTTGTTACGACCGGTGGAATTTATGGGAAAATATACGAAGTTAAAGACAACTATGTTATGTTGGAAGTCGGCGGTGACTTAAAACTCAAAGTCGATAAGAATGCTCTTATTAAAGATCCTTCTGCTACCGAATAAAATAATCGTTCATTTACCCGTGTGTGGATGGGAAAATAGGTATATGGCTGAAAGATATTGCAGGGAAAGGCTTAAGAAGCATAAAACATGATTACATTGTTTTTTTCTTTTTCCTTATACTCTCATTTATATTCTGGTATCTGAACTCACTGGGTAAGGAGATTGAATCTGAAATCCGGTACCCTGTGCGTTTCGTTAATCTGCCAAAGGGAAGGGTACTTATTGAAGAGCTTCCTTCAAAGTTGAATCTGTACCTTAAGGGACCTGGATATTCAATACTAAAAGTTAAATTTTCAGGGAACAGGGCCCCGGCGGTACTTGATATCTCAACACTCAGTTACAGAAGGATTCCCGGAAGCAAAACATTGAGTTACTACATTAAAACTTCAGACCTTACTGCAAAACTGAAGAATGAGTTACATTCGGAATGTAAGATTATTTCTATTAAACCGGATACCCTTTTCTTCTCATTCGACAGAATAGTTACTAAAAATGTTCCGGTTGTTTCCGGAATTGCAGTCACAACAGACAGGCAGTATTTTATTAAAGGAGAGATCGTCATTGATCCGGATACCGTAAAAATATCGGGGCCATCGCGGATCCTTGATACAGTAAGAAATATCAAAACCAGGTATAAAAAGCTGACTGGGGTAAAGGAAACTTTAAGAAGGAATGTTAATCTGGATGTACCGGATAATATTATTTCTTCCACTAAAAAGGTAACACTTACAATTCCTGCTGAACAGTTTACAGAAGCTGAAATATTGGTTCCGGTTAAAATATTGAATCAATCAGATTCAATTGATGTTAAAATATTTCCTGATGTGGTTACTGTAAAGGGACTTGTGGCTGTTACTGATTATAAAAAGTTTGAAGAAATACCCTTTGAAGTGGTTCTTGATCTTGACAAAGTCAATCTTAATACTTCGGAAAGAATTCCTTTAGAGCTCCGGAATGTTCTTCCTTTCGTTACATCTTTGCGTATAACACCGCCTGATGTTGATTTTTTAATTGAGAAGAAGACCAGATGAAAAAACAGAACAGGTCCATTTTTAAGTTAGGAATAACAGGCGGATTTGGCAGCGGAAAAACAACTGTATGCAAAGTTTTCAATCTTCTGGGAGTTCCGGTTTTCTTTGCTGATTTTGAGGCCAGAAATATTATGGAAAATGACCGGTCCATAAAGGACAGGGTTAATTCATTGGCCGGTAAGGATATGTATCTTAATGGTTCACTTGACCGGACTGAATTAGCAAGACTGATTTTCAATGATAAGGTACTACTCAATAATGTCAATTCGATTGTACATCCTGCTGTTTTTGAAAACTTTAATATATGGGCAGGTGAGCAAACCGCTCCATACGTAATAATGGAGGCCGCTATCTTGTTTGAAAGCGGGGCATCAGAACTTGTAGACAGAGTTTTAACGGTGGTAACTCCTCTGGAGGAAAGAATTGTGAGGCTGGTTCATGGAAATAAGCTCACCAGAGAGCAGATAATGGATCGGATCCATAATCAGATTGATGATGACACACGAATAAGGAATTCCGACTATGTAATTTACAATTCTGAAAATGATCTTATCTTGCCAGCCATTCTCAGAGTTCATGAAGAAATTATGAAAGATCTGAATAAAGCCGGTTGAAATATGGGAAATTTTGCAAAATGGATCGGTGGAGGACTTGGATTCGTGATGGGCGGACCCCTCGGTGCAGTTTTAGGGTTTCTTGTCGGATCGGTGGTAGACAGTACATCCCTGCAAACTGTTCCGTATTCGGAATCACCAAGACGGACAGCTCAGGGCGATTTTGGAATGAGTCTGCTGGTGCTTATCGGCGCCATGATGAAAGCTGACGGTAAAGTTGTAAAGGCTGAACTGGATTTTGTGAAACAGTTCTTTATCAGGCAGTTTGGACAGGAATCGGCTCGTGAAGCTTTACTGATGCTGAAGGATATATTAAAGCAGGATATACCGGTAAAAGACGTTTGTTCGCAGATCAGCAGAAACATGGATTATTCATCCCGGCTGCAAATGATTCATCTTCTTTTTAATATTTCCATTTCCGATACAGAAATTAATCAGGCCGAACTTGCAGCAATCGAAAAAATGTCAGGATATCTTGGGATAACATCTTCAGATTTTCTGTCTATCAGAAACATGTTTATCCCGGAAACGGATTCATCCTATAAGATACTCGAAATAGAACCATCGGCAACTGATGAAGAATTAAAAAAAGCCTACAGAAAAATGGCCATGAAATATCACCCCGATAAAGTCAGCCACCTGGGTGAAGAGTTCAGAAAATCGGCGGATGAGAAATTTAAAAAAGTCAACGAAGCATACGAAAAGATCAAGAAAGAAAGGAATATCAAGTAGTAATAATAATAAAAAGACACCTTCCAATTCAGTAATTAAAATTACATAAACTACTTTTACCAAATAAAACAATGACCATGATTTTGAAAGACATTATAGCTATCTCCGGACAACCGGGACTTTTTAAGTTCATTGCACAGGGAAAAAACGCGATGATTGTTGAGCACATTGAAACCGGAAAAAGATCGAGCGCTTTTAGTTCTGCCAAAGTAAGCTCGCTGGAGGAAATCTCAATTTTTACAGAGAATGAAGATACACCGCTTGGTAAGATATTCAATAATATCTATGACAAGGAAAACGGAGGTCCGGCTATAGATTCAAAATCTGATCCTGTTAAACTCAAAAGTTACTTTGAAGAGATTGTACCTGATTATTCCCGCGAAAAAGTATATGTCAGCGATATCCGTAAAGTCTTTCACTGGTACAATATTCTTCAGAAAAAAAACCTTCTTGTCAGGGAAGAACCTGAAAATAAATCCACTACCGAATCATCCCAGTCTGAAAGTGAAGCAAAACCTTCGGAGAAAAAGAAAAGCAGTAAGATCAAAAAATAAAACTCCTGATTGGGCTATTAAATCTGAAAATAATGAATTTTGGAGGCAGTGAAGTAGTTTATGATTATTCTGATTCCAGGATAATCATCGTTCCTGTTCCCTATGACGAAACAAGCACCTGGATGAAAGGAGCTGATAAAGGTCCGGAAGCGGTGATGGAGGCATCGGTAAACCTTGAGTTTTTCGATGTGGAAACATCTGCAGAAGCTCACCTTAAAGGCATTCACACAATTGAGCCTGTTAAAGAAAAAAAAACGCCGGAACATCTTGTTAACGCTGTTTATGATAAAATATCTTCTCTTCTGAATGATAATAAGTTTCCGGTTGTAGTTGGCGGGAACCATACGGTAAGCATCGGATCGATAAAAGCTTTTTCTGAAAAGTTCAGTAATTTATCTGTTTTGCAGCTGGATGCACATTCTGATTTGCGAAATGAGTATGAGGGATCGTTCTACAATCATGCATGCGCCATGGCACGAGCCAGGGAATTTGCACCTGTAATTCAGGTTGGCATCCGCAGCATGTCGGCTGAAGAGAGGAAAAATGCCGATTATGAAAAGATATTTTATGCTCATGAATTGTATTATGACAAAACCCTCTATGCTTCAGCTATTGAAAAACTTACTGATAATGTTTACATTACAATTGATCTTGATGTTTTTGATCCTTCCTTAATGCCTTCAACAGGAACACCGGAACCAGGCGGTCCTGATTATTTTGAAATAATTCATTTTTTAAGGGAAGTGATCAGAAAAAGAAATGTAGCCGGGTTTGATGTTGTTGAATTGTGTCCGTCTCCGGCGAATAAAGCTCCTGACTTTGTTGCCGCAAAAATTATCTACCAGCTATTAAGTTACAAATTTTGCTGATTTTTCCACCGCTGCAGTCTGGCCATTTCGCTGAGGTTGTCTCAAAAGTCCTTTGTGCACCTTTGTGATGTACTTTGTGTCCTTTGTGGTTAAACATAAATCCCTGAACCACAAAGCCTGCCTGTCTGACGTCAGGCAGACAGGGATCACAAAGGTAAGACCTAAGAACACCAAGGAAGAATATTATTATTAAAATACTTATGAGACAGCCTCTTAACGGTCAATCCTCTTTTTTTGCCTCTTCCCAGATAACATTCATTTCATCAAGACTCATGTCATGGAGTGAAATGCCTTTTGAAATGGTCTCTTTTTCAAGGTAATTGAATCGTTTTATAAACTTTCTGTTTGTTTTTTCCAGCGCTGCCTCCGGATCAATTCCATAGAGCCGTGAGGCGTTAATTATTGAAAAAAGAACATCTCCAAGTTCCGATTCAATGCTGTCAGTATCATGATTAGCGATCTCTTTCTTCAGTTCATTTATTTCTTCAAGAACCTTATCCCATATCTGTTCGCGGTTTTCCCAGTCAAATCCTACGCCCCTGACCTTTTCCTGTATCCGGTTTGCTTTTACGATTGCAGGCAGCGACGAAGGGACACCTGACAAAACAGGCTTATTCCCATCATTTTCCTTTATCTTGAGATGCTCCCAGTTCTTTTCAACCTCCGCTGACCCTGAAACCTTTACATTACCAAAAACATGGGGATGCCGGTAAATCAGCTTTTCATTGATGCCTTTTAAAACATCGGTCATTGTGAACAGGTTTCTTTCCGAACCTATTTTGGCATAAAATACTATGTGCAGCATCAAATCGCCAAGTTCCTTCTTTATTCCTTCATCATTGCCTGAAATAATTGCATCAGCAAGCTCATAGGTCTCTTCTATTGTCAGTTTACGCAGACTTTCATTTGTTTGTTTTTTATCCCAGGGACATTTTACCCTTAGTTCATCTATGATGTCGAGAAGTTTACCCAACTCCTGACATCCTTTTTCTTTATCGGTCATTTATTGATAATTTTAGAATAACTGGTTTGGCGGTGCCGATTTGTAGATATGGTCAATTCTTACCGTAGATCCGACTGTGAGGCTAAGTAATTCTGACACATCTGCGCCATTTATGGATATTTCAAGAAGATCAAGCATGTTAAACCTGGCAAGGAGCTCGCCAACAGGTACATCACTGTAGTTTTCTGAAATTTGTTCAGTGTAATTATTGTTGCTCTGGATCAGAATCCTGAATTTTTTATCAGTAAATATCCGGTAAAATATCTCCTTTGTAATATTTGATATTGCATTCCCGTATGAGTCGATAAAAATAACACTCCCGATAATAATGTCTTTGTCAATTGTTGCCCTTAACGGTAATCTTTCGCTGACCTCCTTTAATTGTTTTCCTATCTGGGATGTCTTTTTCCCGGCACAAAGATCTGCTGCAGCCCGTGCGAAGATGTCAAGCTCATTGGTGTTCTCCCCCCGATCGATGCAGATTATCTCATCAGGATCAGAATTGAGAATAAGATTGAATATTCCGTTGTCAGTTCCTATGAAGTAATGTTCCCTGGCTTTGACAATAAGATAATTTTCTCCTTTGTGCGATTCAGAGTGGACACAAATTATATGAATTGATCCCGCAGGATAATTAGTGAAAGTGTTTCTGATAATAAAGGAAGCATGTGAAATATTGAACGGCGTTATACTGCAGGCATTATCAATTATTACAACCCCCGGGCACAGACTGCACAGTTTACCTTTTATGATACCATTATAAATATCATCAGGTCTCCATTCGGTTGTCAGGGTAATTACCGGCATCAGGAAAAAACTTAAGACAAAGATAATCTTCTAAAGAAAAAATAAGCTTACTTTGTAAGGTTCAATTGATCTTTTTGTGCAGATTGGATAATATTTATAGGATTTAATGACAGAGGTTTTAATATTTCTTGAGGATATCGATCCTGTAATTTTTTATGGTGCTAATAATTCTCTGCTTGATAAAATTCGCAGTTTCTTTCCAAAATTAAAAATTGTGGCAAGAGGAAATGAATTAAAATGCATTGGTGAAGAGAATGATATTACATTTTTTGCAGAAAGGTTTAATGAGATCATTGAATATTACAGAAAATATCACCGGCTCAACGAAGAGGATATAGAAAAATATTTCTTCGATGCCGAACATATGAAAACTGCTTCAACCGGTGATTTTGAACAGGTAATAGTTTTTGGTACCAGTGGAAAGCCGGTAAGGGCAAGGACAGTAAATCAATTAATACTGGTAAACGATTACAAGATAAATGACCTTGTAATTGCAGAGGGCCCAGCGGGAACGGGAAAAACATACACATCCATAGCTTTGGCAGTTAGAGCATTACGGGACAGGGAGGTAAAAAAGATTATTTTAACCCGTCCTGCTGTTGAAGCGGGTGAACGACTCGGTTTTCTGCCGGGCGATATGAAAGAAAAGCTTGACCCGTATCTTCAACCTCTTTATGATGCCCTGCATGATATGATACCTTTTAAAAAGCTCGAAACATGGCTTGAGGATGGAACAGTACAGATAGCCCCGCTTGCTTTTATGAGAGGAAGAACTCTTGAGAATGCATTTGTGATTCTCGACGA
>CAYPKL010000117.1:0-3255 GCA_964411285.1 uncultured Rikenellaceae bacterium | reverse complement strand
ATTATCATAAAGACCGGCTCTGATTAAACGCGCTCCTGTAAGAATGGCCTGCACGCCTGAGATGCAGGCATTGGAAATAATAATGGGCTCATTGCTGAATTTAAAAAAGCTGCTGATAAGCTTTGCCGTATTCCACAGGTATATCCTCTCATGGCCCGGTTTCTTACCTTTTCTGTTTTCCAGCAAGTCAATATTACCTTTGGTCGTTGAAAGAATAAACAAAGTTCTTGAATGACCGGTATCTATTTCTGTTCCGGCCAGTGCCTCTTTTACCGAACAAATGGCAAGCTGCTCAAACCGGGTATAATCTTCCGGCTCATCAATTGCAGAAAATCTTTCTCTTAATAAGCCGGAATCGACAAGCGAAGCATAAAAAGGAGAGGGCGAAATTTGGTCATCGTCTGTTAATTTGATCCCGGTCATACCGGAAAGCATATTAAAGGCATTTTCACCCGTTGTAAATCCAAGTGAAGTAATAATATTATCAGAAGATACAAAAACGTCAAACACCTGTTGGAACTAAAGATATCGGGGCGAAAATAAATAATAAAGGAATAGATTTATAACAGACCGTTCAGTTTTTTCCAGTCAAGTAAAAATGACGGGGTACTGAGAAGCAACTCCCGGTTCAAATCAAGAAAAACCTGAACACTCGATCCGGTAGCTGCTATCTCCCCGGTATTATTATTAAAAATTGTGTATTCATAATGAATTTTTGCCGATTCGCAATTTACAAATCTGGTCATCACCCGTGCTGTGTCACCATAGCAGAGCGGTTTCTTGTAATCACAAACAAGCTTTACCAGAGGTATGAGAATTCCATTGTTATAAAAATCAAGATAGGTCATGCCAAACCTGTTGCCAAAATCCTCCCGGCCGTCCTCAAAATACCTGATATAATTACCATGCCACACAATGCCCATTGAATCCACATCACTAAACCTTACATTTACAAGGGTCTCAGTAACCAACGATTTCTTCATACTTTTTCAATATAATACCCCTTAGTCCCGGGTAACCATCTTAAAACAAAGTGCCTTAAGATCTTGCTCAGGTAAAAAATACAATGTCTGCAAACGATTGCTGCAGGCTAAAAATCATCTTTTTATCTGACAATAATGCATTATGTCAGGTGAAAAAAATGGCAATTGTCCCATGAAACAGCACAAAAATACCTAAGGCGATCCCAAGATTTCTGTGCATCTTAAAGGAAATCTTAATAATTTTCAACCCGCCGAGTATCTGCACAACTACCAGAATGAAATTAATTATCCCGAGAGGAAGGATTAAATTGTACATGTTTTTACAAATTAATTGGCTTTAACCTTAGCGCTTTTCACACCTGCACTCCCATGAAGACTACAATGTCCCTGAGCTTCGATATTCAGGTCGTCGGTTACAGTCACTTTATATTCAAGAGTGAAATTCCCATCAGTCGGTAAATTTTCCTTGCCATATTCCCATCGTTTAACTTCCTGTCCGTTAATTTTCAGGGAGACCCAGTCGGTATGGTGCATTTTACTGTTTCCATTATGAATAACATTAATCTTCAGGGTAAGCTCAGCGCCTTTTTTAAATTCCGTTGGAGCAGAAATCTCCACACTAGTCTTGTTAGCCAGCACCCCGATGGAGGAGAAGAAGAAAATTACCGGCAGAAGAAATAATAACTTTTTCATATTATTGAAGTATTTGTTAATAAATTAAATGTTAACGTGACTTTAAACCATTTCCGGTCCTCAAATCCAATGCCAATTTATTTCTCTGAAATAAATTATTTATTTGAGCTCCATGCTTTCATTATATTGTAAACCGAACCAGCCCAGTAGTTTCTGAATCCAAAGCCTGCAGCTTTGGCTTCCATTCTTTTTGAGTCGATAATTTCTTTTGAAGCTATATCAAAAAAACATACATAATAGCTTCCTGTCTGGGTAATCTTGTTCAGGTTTTCAGCGATAAATACAAGGCCAAGGCCGGAATTTTCATCGTTCCGGTATTTCTTAATCATACTTCCGATCTCTTCAGGCGCCAGTTTATATCCGTCTTTTATTACAAGCCTGGAAGGATCAATCTTACTGTTACTCTCAAGAGCAATATCAATGGAGTAGATCACTTCGCTCTTGGCAAAATATTTCTTTATGTTAAATTTCTCCGGCTCCTGCATGACCAGGGAATTAATCGCTTTAAGATACTGGTTAACAATCATCTCCGGAGCTTCTTCGACAAGGGTGAATCTGGCATTTGTGAAATCTACACCAAACCATACCACTTTCTGCAATTTCATTGCTTCTCCTTTATTCTGAGCCAACAACGGGTTAACCGATATCAGAATAAAAACTAATACGCTTATCACATTTCTGATTTTCATAGTTGCATTTTTTTAAAGTTAATCTACAAATTTATCAAAATGTTTCCTTAAAGTATTCAGATGCAATAATAAACTATTTAAATATGCCTGTTTCAGGAATTAATTTACCGCCTGTCGATAAGCTTGACTGGTTTACGGCTGATTCCCGGGAATTGCAGCTTTTCTATATACTCAACAGATTCGAAAGATATTGAAGGTGCTACCCTGAGTTTAGCCCTGAAATGGTCCTTAATTATTTTTTCAAAACTCTCCGATCCGTTATTTGTACCAATCAGGATAAGGATTTCATCCGTTCCTATTGTATTTGTATAAAGCTCAACGACATAATTCCTGACACCTTCAATATTTTCCAGAATATCATATAGTGAAGGTGGATAAAGTGTGGTTCCTTTATATTTGATCATCTGGTTTTTACGACCGATCACCGGGCCCACACGGATTGTCGTGCGGCCGCATTTACATGGTTCATAATGCCCCTGGCAGATGTCTCCTGTCTTAAACCTCAGCAAGGGCATACCTTCAACCCCCAGTGAGGTGATAGTCAGTTCGCCGGCTTCACCTTTTGCAACAGGAGAATCATTTTCGTCGAGAAATTCAGCTATCAGAAGTTCTGGATGGTGATGTCCCCCGACACCAAATTTACATTCAGTGAAAGATGCCGCCATTTCTGTTGAAGCATATGTTGAATAAAGCTTTAATTCGGGCCATTTCTCATTTATTTTCCTGCCAAGGGTATTGAATGTAAAATCTGTATTCCTCAGGGAATCACCTATACAAACGGCTTTATTAACACTTAGGAACGATGATCAATACCATGCTTTTCAGCATAATCTATAATATTAATCAGGAATGAAGGTACAGCAATAATAGCTGTCGGTGAGAACCGGCTG
>CAYPKL010000116.1:0-3290 GCA_964411285.1 uncultured Rikenellaceae bacterium | reverse complement strand
CGATCCGTCATTAAGGACCTCCTCATTGGCACACACTATACGGCAGTTCGGACACCACCATACCTGGGCATTATCATAATATGCCAGCCGTTTTGAATCAATGTATTTTCTGACTTCTTTATTCCCCTTTTGTAATATTTCTTCAGGAACCGTCAGCTCGGCGACAGGTCTTCCTTTCTGGAGCTTTTCATCAAACCATGTGTGGTACAGCTGCATGAATATCCACTGGGTCCATTTAAAGTATTTCGGGTCGGTAGTATTTATTTCTTTCTCCCAGTCGTAGCTTAATCCGAGTTCTTTTATCTGTCTCCTGAAAGTGTCGCAGTTATTTTTTGTTGTAATTGAAGGGTGGGTTCCGGTCTGGATCGCATATTGTTCGGCGGGCAGGCCGAATGCATCCCAGCCCATTGGGTGAAGAACATTATATCCATTCATCCTTTTATATCGTGCAAAGATGTCTGTTGCGGTATAACCTTCCGGATGTCCGACATGAAGGCCGGCGCCCGACGGGTATGGGTACATATCAAGGACGTAGCATTTTTTTGGATTGGTCAGATCTTCCGGAGTCTTAAAAGTATGGTTTTCCTCCCAGTAACGCTGCCATTTTTTTTCTATCTCTTTAAAGTTGTATTCCATTAAATAAAATATTAAAGGTTACAATTAAGACCGAAGACGGAAGACCGAAGACCGAAGTACTACACTATCTTCTTTTTAAATGCTATCATCATATTCATAAGGTTATAAGCAAAATCATAATGCTCTTTGAATTCATCATCTGAGATATAATTTCTTCTGATAGCTTTATGTAAACAAGTAACAACCTCAGCAAGTGATCTTACAGCAAGGCCGATAAATCTTTTTTGTTCAAGGCTGGATTGACCTATCGATCCCTCTGAAATATTTAAAGCGATCGAATCAACAGCACGTCGAATCTGGGAAGTTAAATTATAAATCTCACTTTTTGGGAAATGTTCTGACAGGTGAAAAATATTTTCCCCATAATCCATAGCCATTTGCCAGATTATCAGATTTTCAAATTTAAACTTCATAATATTTATTCTTCGGTCTTCGGTCTTCGGTCTTCGGTCTTCCGTCTTTGTTTTGGAGTGCGAAAATAGGAAAACTTTGGTAAAAAACAGAGTGGAGGCGTCTTAAAACAAACCTGCCTCGCATAAAATAATATCAAATAGTTGTAAAACCGGGCTAATGGTTATATTTTTGAGGCAGTAAGAAAATCCGGTCCCGTAGTTCAATGGATAGAATGACAGATTCCGGTTCTGTAGGTTGAGAGTTCGAGTCTCTCCGGGATCACAAAAAGGCGCTTCAGGCGCCTTTTCAGACGGTAATCCTGAAAGAAGTTCTCAGTCAAATGATTTGGAAAGCTCCTTTAATGAAATTCTATACCCAATGTGAACTAATAGTCCTGAGTTTTTATCAGGTTTTGTGATCAGATTCATTTCACTGGTATAGGTCGTTTTTATACCATTAGAAGTTAAGGTATATGTATTTTTCTGAAAGCTGGTATCCTGAATCAGACTTCTTAACATGAATCTTAGCAATTCATTTTTTATTGCAGCCTCAGAAGCACTTTTGTTAATGATATTAACATAATTCAAATTAAGAAGCTTTTCGGCCACAATACTTACCAGAATAATGTTCTGATTAACATCCAGAATGAGCACAGGTTCATCCATCCTTCTTATAATAGATTCAGCCAGCTCTTTCCTTTCAATTAGAATGTCTGTTTCAAATCTATTGTACTGTTCCAGACTTACTGCTATATCATTAAATGCTTTAGAAATTTGCCCGAATTCATCGTTTGTATTGAACGCCATTCTTGCCTTGAAATTTTTGTTTGCAATTTCATTAATATTTTTTGCAAGAATTTCAATCGGGTCTGCAATATATTTCGGGAAGCCGAAGATAAAAGCGAAGAACACTAGGAAGAAGATAGAAGCAATAACTGAAAGAACAATGTATGAATGTGCGGCAGTGTCATTAGCCGTTTGATTTTTTCTGACGATGGCGTTCATATTTATATCAGAAATAGCAAATAATGCAAATTTCATTTTGTTTACAACCGGTAAAAGAATTGTATAATAATATCCTGATTTATCCTCTACGGAACTCCTTACAGAATCAGACATTAATGATTTGAATTTTTCAAAATTTTCACGAACAGATCGTGCTAATTCCTTTTCTCCTGTTTCTGTAATATTGTTTTCCTCATTTACCAGGTTCTTTTCGAAATCGGTTAAGAATAGCGATAATTCCTTTCTATCAGGTACAAAATGGGGATTAAATATTGAAGATGAATTGAAATCATTAATCTTGTCCAGAGACTTAAGCATATTTTCAGAATAGCTTATAGAAAGATTATTATCCTTGGTTATCAGATTGTTTTGCTGGGAGATTTTAAAGATAAAATAGAGACTGAATAAGCTAACAAATAAAAACTCAACCAACAAAAACACAAATGCCAGAACCAGCTTTGTTTTAATTTTCATAATATTTTTTTAATAGTATCAAATTAACCTTTAAAGAATTACGTTATGCCAGCCTCAGACATTTAATTATCCTGTTTGTTCAATTTGTCCATTTCAGAACTCTTAACCGGAATTTTAATTGTGAATATAGCTCCGCCGTTTTTCCTGTTTTCTGCAGTTACAGTCCCTCCATGTGCTTCTACATAACCTTTTACGATTGATAATCCTAATCCGGTACCTCCTGCTTTTGAATCTTTTCCCCGGTAAAACTTATCAAAAACCGAATGTAATTCAGATGACGGGAATCCTTTTCCCCTGTCCATCACCTGGATAGTAAGTGCACCCTGATCGAGAAAAAACTTAAGTCTGATATTAGTTCCTGCCATGGTGTTTTGTGTTGCATTCAGAACAAGATTGTTCAGAACCTGCTCGATAAGCCCAAAGTCAATAAGCACCAATGGCATGTCGGATGGAATGACCGTTGATAATTTAAATGGCAGTAATTCCTGTTTCAGGTTATCAGCTACCTTTGTTACCAGGTCATGAACATCACACCAATCCAAACGTGGAGTAATTCGTCCTGATTCAAGACGGGACATGTTTAATAAATTTTCGATAAGCCGATTCAACCTTATTGAGGCTGTATTGATTTCAGTATAAAGGTTTCTCCGGGTTTCTTCGGGGTAAGTGTGCATCATTAAAATATCTGTTGCTCCTATAATTGTTGCAACCGGGATGCGCAATTCGTGAGAAATTGAATTAAAAAGGGTTTTGTAGAGTTTATCCGATTCATTCAATATATAT
>CAYPKL010000115.1:0-7132 GCA_964411285.1 uncultured Rikenellaceae bacterium | reverse complement strand
TCAGGATCCTCTTTTTCTGACTCCGATACCTGAACTGGCATCCGTAATAGTATAACAGGGAGCTGCAAATTCAGGTCCCTCAGTAAAAGCTTCCCTTTCCGGATCAATATGCGGATCAAGGTCAATGTAATCAAAACCGCCCAACCCGGCAGCAAAATGAACCGAGCAGCCTAATGCAAGTTTTGTCTCAAGCATGCATCCGATCATCAGCTTAATATTTCCGCTGCGGGCAATTGCCGCTATATCAAGAGCCTCAACGATACCCGACTTCATGAGTTTTATGTTAATGATATCAGCACAACCGGTGCGGACAATATTTATTGCATCTGAACCTGTAAAGACTGATTCATCAGCTGCTACAGGAACTGTTATATGTTCTTTCACATATTTCATTCCCGGGAGATCAGTCTTTAGCACCGGTTGCTCAAAAAGCACCGGTCTGATATTGTTCTTTTCCAGTTCTTTCATAAAATGAACGGCTTCAACCGGGGAAAATCCCTGGTTGGCATCCAGAGTTATCCCGCACCCCGGAGCTCCTTCAGTAATTGCAATCAATCTGTCAATATCATCAACCAGGTTTTTGCCTACTTTCGTTTTTAATAATCTATATCCCTTGCTGGCTAAACCTGCTGCATTTTTTCTTGCCGTTTCAGGCGGAACAATTGTAATTGTATAATCGGTTTCAACCTTATTGCAAACACCTCCAAAGAATTTATACAGCGGGATATTAAGAGCTTTTGTATAAGCATCCAGCAAAGCCATCTCTACAGCACAGCGAGCTGTAACCTGTGCCCAGAAAACACTCTTCAGAGTTTTTGATATTGTTATGTAGTCCGACACATCTTTACCGATTATAAAGTCTCTGCAACTGTTCAGGGTGGCAATAACTGTTGCCTGGTTTTCACCATTTATGGGTTCCAGCGGGGCAGCTTCACCATACCCCTCAATCCCGTTGTCAAGCACGAGTGTTATTAATACATTCTCAATACTGTATTTTGTTCCGATAGCAATTGCGAAGGGTTCTTCCAGCTCAACATTAAGCGGCTCGACAAACATTTTTCTAACTATAAGCTTTTCCATAATTGTATTTCCATTTTTTCAATGTATCCAATAATAATTCTATCTGGGCATATGTATGAATAGCCGAAACAGCAATTCTAAGCAATGAGTTGACATGCATTCCCGGATAATTCATGACCGGAACAATAATTCCGCAAGTTTCAAGGTAAGCGGATAAATCGTTTGCAGACTCAGAATCGGGAAGGATTAACGGGATTATAGGAGTTCTGTCTGAAGTAGTCCTGAATCCAAGACCGATAATTTCTTTTCTTAATAATCCTGCCATCTCAAGCAGCCTGATGCGCATCTCAGGATGCTCATTTATAATTTTCAAAGATGCTATTCCGGCAGCTACAATTGATGGCGGCAGAGATGTTGATGCCTGATAAACAGCAGATTTTTCCCGGATAAGATTAATAATTCCATGGTCAGCAGAAATAAAACCGCCGTAACTCCCGAGGGCCTTGCTCATTGTCTCCGACTGATAAATATCCGGAGACTCCGCAAGGCCAAAATGTTCCGGCGTTCCCCTTCCATTTGTTCCAAGTATTCCTGTCGAATGTGCATCATCCACAACCAGAATAGCCCTGTATTTTTTTGCCAGAATATTAATTCTGTCAAGCGGGGCTATTTCTCCGGTAAGTGCAAAAACACCGTCAGTTATAATCAGTGGTTTGAATTGTTTGTTTTCCTCAAGCAGTTGTTCCAAATCGCCGGCGTCACAGTGTTTGAACCGGCAAACATGTGAAGTATCTTTTGGCACACCTCCTGCGATGCTTGGATGAGCATGCTGGTCCATGAATATTGCCGTGTTCCCGGTATTAAGTATTTCAAGCAGAATACTGTTTCCAAGGTACCCCGATGCAAAAATAGCCGAATCATCCTTTTGCTTGAAACCGGATAGTTCTTTCTCAAGTTCAATATGAATTTCCGATGTACCTGTAGTCTGTCGTGATGCAGAGAAGCTTACCCCGTATTTTTCAATTGACCGTATGGAAGCTTCCTTTACCAGCGGATTGCTGGCGAGTCCCAGGTAATTGTTTCCGGCAAAATATGAGTACCTCTTCCCGTGGCAAATGACATAATTTCCTATTTCACTATCAAGAATGATCATATATATTAAGTCAATAATTATCGAATATCTGAGAATTCTGTTAATTTTTACAAAAATATCATAAATCAAAAGATTACTTAAGATTTTAATTAGATTTTATTCAATTTAAAGGAGGTTAACACAAGAATTATTTATCCTGGTAATGATATGAAAGATATAATTATTTCAATAAATACATATGATCGAATTTATGACGTACAAATGCTTTGTTATGAGATATTTTTCCTTATATTGCATGAATTATATGCCACAGATTTATTACAAATGTCTCTAAATTATTTTAAACAGGATGGAACGATTATCAAATAAATCTACAGTATCAAGGCGTGCTAAAATACTTGAAGAAATTGATGTAAAAGGCCAGGTATCGGTATCTGAGCTGAGCAGGATGTTCAAAATAAGTGAAGTTACAATAAGGAATGATCTTGCCCACCTTGAAAAACAGAATATGCTGATCAGAGCAAGAGGCGGTGCCATTAAAATTAAATTTTACAGGATGGGGATCGATCCGTCTATTTCTGATAAACAAAGGGAATTTCTTAAGGAAAAGCAAAGAATTGCCCATGCAGCTATCAAACTTATTGAAGATGGCGATACAATTGTATTGGATTCAGGTACAACCACTACTGAAATTGCAAAGATCCTGGGAAAATTCAAAACCCTTACAATAATAACCAATGCCCTTAATATTGCAATTATCCTTTCGGAGTATGAGAGCTTTAATATTTTTATGCCGGGAGGTATCCTGAGGAAAAAATCTCTTTCTCTGGTTGGTGTGCTGGCGGATGAGAATTTCAACAAATTTTATTGTGATAAGCTCTTTCTCGGGGTGGATGGTTTTGATACTACCCATGGTTTGTCAACGCCTAACAGTGAAGAAGCACATCTTAATCAGATAATGATCAAAACAGCAAAAAAAGTAATAGTTGTATCAGATTCAAGAAAGTTTTTAAGAAGAAGATTTGCTTTCATTGGCCCAATAACCGATGTAAATACAGTTATTACTGATTCAGGCGTAAGAGAGGAAGATAAAATCAGATTAGAGAAAAACGGGATTGAGGTAATTGTTGCATGATTTGTATAATCCTGATGCCGGATACACTTAAACCAAAACCTGCCGCTGATGCTTAAGAGACCCTGGTTACTTTATGCTCTTACTACCACAATTTTCTGGGGTGTTTGGGGAGCTCTTATTGAACTCCCCGAAAGAGCAGGATTTCCGGCGACACTGGTTTATATAGTATGGTCCCTAACTATGATACCCTGTGCGCTGGTCGGTTTGGTAATAATAAAATGGAAACTCGATACTGACCTGAAGTCTATTCTTTATGGGACCGCCATCGGATTATCAGGAGCCGGGGGACAAATAGCACTTTTCCAGGCACTTGCCGATGGTCCGGCATACCTTGTTTTTCCAATAATATCCCTTTCTCCGGCAGTGACTGTCTTATTGTCGATAATTTTTCTGAAAGAAAGTACTTCAAAAAGGCATTGGACAGGAATAATTCTGGCTCTTTTTGCAATAGTTATGATGTCGTTCCAAAAGCCTGACAACAAAGTTATTAGCGGTTATCTGTGGTTCCTGTTTGCCATAGTGGTTTTTCTGACGTGGGGAATTCAGGCATTCTTTATGAAGAAAGCCAATATGCATATGAAAGCTGAAAGCATTTTTTTCTATATGATGGTATGGGGAGTACTTCTGGCACCGGCAGCCTATTTTATGACTGACTGGAGTCAGGAAATCAATTTCGGGTTCAGGGGGCCTTATCTGGCAGCTATGGTATCATTGCTGAATTCAATTGGAGCACTTACACTGGTATATGCCATAAGGTATGGTAAGGTAATCATTGTCGCACCTCTGACAAATGCTGTTGCCCCTATAATCACTGTTTTAATATCGCTGCTGATTTATTCAGTCATTCCTAACCCTGTGATTATAATAGGCATTGTACTTGCCCTGATTGCAGTTTATCTTATGGCAGACTGAAAAAGTTCTGCTGATACTCACTGCCAAAAAAAATAGAATAATTCTTCCTGCATACAAAAGACTTTTATAATTAACTATCTGATGAACCCCACATGTTATGCTAACACTAACACTTTTAAATATAATTTTGTCAACATGTGGGTTCCATCATACAATTAAAATCAAAATTGTATTATGATGAAACCTCAAAAATTAATTCCGATTTTAATATTTCTGGTATTATCCTTCCCCTCAGGATCTTATAGCCAGAATAAGCAGACAGCTAAAATAGCACTTGTACAGGCTACAGCCAAACATAATCAGGATCCGTTTATGAGCGACTATGATCATGGAAAAGTGCTTCCCATAATGATGGACAATTTTCAAAATATCCTGAATCTGTTTGAGAAAGCCGGGGAGATGGGCGCCGACCTGGTTTGCGGACCGGAAGATATCCAGAATATCGGATCGTACGGACTTTATATCAATACGAAAGATCCGGTGACAAAAAAAATACTTTTCAACTCACTGGCAATTAAAATCCCAGGTCCGTTAACCGATAAAATCGGGGAGATAGCAAAAAAATACTCCATGTATATAATCGCACCTCTGTACGAGGATGCTGATGGAAAGATATTCAATACAGCTGTGATTTTTGACCGTACGGGAAAGATAACAGGGAAACATCATAAAACAATACTTCCGATAATGGAAACCTGGCTTGTCTCAACAGGAGATGAATATGAGGTGTACCACACCGATTTTGCAACTATTGCTGTTGCCACCTGCTGGGAAATATCCTATCCTGAAATTTCCACTATTTACGCCACGAAAGGTGCCGATATCATCTTCAATCCCACTATGGCCAGAGACAATAAACCAGGTGAGAGTCTCAGCACTGCACCTATGTTCATTACCCGGGCAAAAGACAATTCAGTTTACATTGCCCCGGTTGTTTTGGGCACAGAAGGCAATGGAATAATCGATTTTGAAGGAAAGGTGATCGCGGAAGAATTAGGCAAAGAGAATACCGTTATTATGGCCGAAATCGACTTTTCAAAAGAACGAACCAATGATAGCAAATGGTGGGAAACCATAAATGGCACGAACAATACCAGGGCAATGATGATGAAATCACGTCGTCCTGAATTATTTAAGGAACTTACCGATCCGAATCCTCCAATACTTCAGAAATATAAGAACATCAATCTAACCACCGGCGATACCATGCGGCAGCTGAAAGCAGTAAGTGATGTTGACTATGGCCCCGGAGCTGACAATCCGGCCAATTCAAGCGAGCTGGCTTCTCTGGGATTGAGTGTCATACCTTATCCGCGGCAAGTCAAACCAGGAGGAGACGATTTTATAATAAATGGCACTCTTTCTATCGTTATTGATAAAAATGCAAGTCCCTCCGACAGATTTACTGCAGAGGAATTGATCAGAGATCTAAAAACGCATTGGAATATTACTGCACAGATAGAAAGTGAAGGAACAGGTCCGGCATTGGTTCTTACACGACGCCAGACTCCAAAAAAGATTCCACATCAGGGATATCAGCTTGCTTCAGCCCGAAACAAGGTTATAATTAAAGCCGGTTCAGAAGATGGACTGTTTTATGGTACCCGGACATTTCTCCAGCTTATTAAGAATGATGCCGGATCATTCAGGGTACCGGGGATGATAATTAACGACTGGCCGGATATTCAGAAACGGGCAGTCCATTATGATACCAAGCACCATCAGGACAGAGCTTCTTATGTAAAAAACTTTATCAAAGAACTGGCAGGTTATAAAGTGAATATGCTGGTCTGGGAATGGGAGGATAAGTTTGCTTATCCGAGCCATCCGGAGATAGGAGCTCCCGGAGCATTCACTATGTCGGAGATGCAGGAGTTCACCAGATATGCCAGACAGTATCATATTCAGATTGTTCCCCTGGTACAGGGGCTGGGGCATGTCAGTTTTATTCTGAAATGGCCTCAGTATAAAGACCTGAGAGAAATTGAATCATCGAACTGGGAATTTTGTCCATTAAAACAGGGCAGCTATGATCTGCTTTTCGATCTTTGGAGTGATGCAATCAAGGCTACCCCCGGCTCTGAATATATTCATATCGGCTCTGATGAAACTTACGAACTTGGTGCATGCGATAATTGCAAAATCAAATCGGATGAAATCGGCAGAAGCGGATTATACCAGCTGTTTATTAATAAGTCGGCGTCATTCCTTCAGGCCAGACACAGGAAAGTAATGGCCTGGGAAACTCCAATGGGCTGGAAAATGGGTAATTCCCCCGCGAAAGGGATTGAACCTGTTAAAGGCCTGGTCCTGACAGAGAGTTATGATTATGAAACCCCCGACCTGTCTTATGTAAAAGAAGCAAAATCAGAAGGCTTTGAGGTATTTGCCTATGATCCGAATCCGGGAGTTGTGCCAATGATGGTTCCTTACTATTTCGAAAAATCTGAGAGTGGAAACCACAGGCCCGGAAGTCTCGAAAAATCCTTCCGTTTCTTATCGCATGCTGCAAAATCAGGGGCATTCGATGGAATGATATCTACCTCATGGGATGACGATGACCTTCATAATCAGATGTGGATGTTGCATTTTATAAATTCAGCTGCATGGTCCTGGAACGGAAACGCACCTTCACTGGAAGAATTCAGGGAATCATTTTATAACAGTTATTATGGCAGTTCATCAACGAATATATCTGAACTATTCAACCTCCTGAATGAAGCAGTATACTATTTTGCTGGAACCATGGAACGGAATGTATGGCATTACGGTGAGATCGGACAAACTCACCTGCCCGATCTGCCCAGGGGCGACGCACTGGAATACGATCCTTACTGGAACACTGAATATAAAGATAAGGTGGCACAATCGGAGGTTATTCTTGCCAATATGGAAAGGGTGCTTCAAATAGTTGATGACAATAAAAAAGCCGGAGCCGGCCATAAGTACGATTTTGAAGTATTTCGTACCAC
>CAYPKL010000114.1:0-3160 GCA_964411285.1 uncultured Rikenellaceae bacterium | reverse complement strand
CGGCACCGGGTTCAAGACGGCGCTGGCCACCCTCGATCACACCCGGCCCACCATCGGCGCACAGGCGGTCGGTATTGCGCAGGGTGCACTCGACGCGGCGATCGCCTACACCAAGGACCGCAAGCAGTTTGGCCGCGCGGTCGCCGACAACCAGGGTGTGCAGTTCATGCTCGCCGATATGGCGATGAAGACCGAGGCTGCCCGGCTGATGGTGTACTCGGACGCAGCCCGCGCCGAACGCGGTGAGGCCGACCTCGGATTCATCTCGGCGGCCTCGAAGTGTTTCGCCTCCGATATCGCGATGGAGGTCACCACCGACGCCGTGCAACTGTTCGGCGGGGCCGGCTACACCGTCGACTACCCGGTCGAGCGAATGATGCGCGACGCCAAGATCACCCAGATCTACGAGGGCACCAACCAGATTCAGCGCGTGGTGATGTCGCGCGCGCTGCTGCGCTGACCGAGGAACGAGGAGAAGTCGGTCTTACTCGGGCCGCAGGTGGGTGACGTCACCTGCGGATACCGCCACAGTTTCTGCGCCGGTATCGATGTGAAGCTGGCCGAGGTCGCCGATATCGGTTGCCACGCCGACGATTTCGCGGTCACCGGGCATCAGGGCGCGGACCCGTGTGCCGAGGGTGAGGCTGTGCCTGCGGTAGTCCCCGACGAGGGAGGGGTCGGCGCCGCCGAAGCTTTTCTATCGGTCGATGCGTGCGGTCAACTCGGCCAGGACGCTGCCCAGCAGTGCGCTGCGGTCCAGCATCGTCGACCCCAGCATCAGCAGCGAGGTGGCGTTGGCGTCGGGGGCCGCCTCGTCTAATTCCGGGGCGGTGAGGGTGACGTTCAGGCCCAGGCCCACCACGATCAGCGGGGCGGCCATCTCAGCGAGGACTCCACCGAGTTTGCGTTCGCCGATCAGAATGTCGTTGGGCCACTTCAGTCCCGGCTGCAGCCCGGTTGTCGCGTGCACCGCGTCCACCACGGCCACGCCGGTCAGCAACGGCAGCCAGCCCCAGGCCGCGGGTTGCAGGCCGGTTGTGTCGACCCCGAGCGACAGCGCGATCTGGGAGCGTGCCGGGGTGGACCAGCGGCGGCCTTGGCGGCCCCGACCGGCGGTTTGGTGTTCGGCCACCAGCACCACGCCGGCGACGTCCTCGCCTGCGGCATGGCGGGCCAACAGGTCGGCGTTGGTGGATCCGGTGGTTTCCACGACGTCCAGGCGGCGCACCGCCCGGTCCGGGCCGACCAGGTCATGGCGTACACCGTCGACGTCCAAGGACGGGCGCTGGTTGTCGGCCATGACCATGAGCCTAGAGAGCCGACGATTTCCACCTTGCCGGTCATCTCGGCTAAATTGCCGTTTCATGACTTCTGCCCGTTTTTTCGGTACCGCAGCACTGACCGGCGCCTTCATCGCCGGCTCTCTGGGATCGGCCGCGGTCGCCGCGGCTGACAACACCGTGCCGCCGTCCATGCTCAACACCACCTGCACGCTGGACCAGATCATGGCCGCCACCAAGGTGGTGGATCCGATCACCTACGGCGAGCTGGTGGGCAAGTACGTCACCGAGCCGCGATGGGTGCAGGGCGGCATCGTCTACCACATGAATCTGCTGCTGGCCAAGCCGCCGCAGGAGCGTCAGGCAGAGGTGAACACGCTGGTCGGTATCTTCCCGCAGTACGTATCGCTGTTCACCGCCGCCGAGCCGCAGGCCAACGAGATCGCGGCCAAGTGCCCGACGTTCCCGGCTGAGGATGCGGCGGTGTGGAACCCCTCGGCTCCGGCCCCCGCTCCGGTGGCTGCGCCCGTGGCCCCGGCCGCTCCGGCTGCGCCTGCTGCTCCGGCTGCACCGGCTGCGCCTGCCGCCCCGGCTCCGGCCGCCTAGTCACCCCTACTGAGAGAGGTTCGCCCTCATGTCTGATCTTCGCCTGCTCTCGGGTGCCGCGATCGCGGTCGGCGCGCTGGCCGTCGGTGCCCTCGGTTTCCCGGCGGTCGCCGCCGCCGAGAGCAACCTGGCGCCGTCCATGGTGACCACCACCTGCTCGCTGGACCAGATCATGGCGGCCACCCGGGTCGCAGACCCGGTGACCTACGGCGCATTGACCGGCCGGTTCAACGCCCAGCCCCGGTGGGTGCAGGGCGGCATCATCTACCACATGAACACGCTGCTGCAGGCTCCGCCGCCGCAGCGCCAAGCCGTCGCGAACCAGTTGGCCGGCCGCTTCCCGGACTTCGTCACGCTGTTCACCGTCGCAGATCCGCAAGCCAACAAGATCGCGGCGACCTGCCCGACCTTCCCGGCCGAAGATCCGGCGATCTGGAATCCAGCCGTACCGGCGCCGGCTCCGGTCGCCGCGCCGGTGCCGCCGGCCCCGCCGGCCCCGTGACTCAGGCCTGACAGCCCGTCGTCAGCCCAGCGCGCCGTCCAACTCCATCTGGCGCAGCCGCTTGCGGTCGGGCTTGCCCACCGAGGTCACCGGCAGTTCGCCCAGGAAGGCGACCTCCCGGGGCACCTTGTAGCCGGACAGGTTCTCCTTGCAGAACGCCCGCACCTCGTCGACGGTCATCTCCTCGCCGGGCTTGAGCACCAGCGTCAGCTTGAGGCTCTCACCCCGCTTCTCGTCCGGGATTCCGAAGGAGCAGGCCTGCAACACCTTCGGGTGGGTGTACATCAGTTCGTCGATCTCCCGGGGGTAGACGTTGAAACCGCTGGACAGGATCATGTCCTTCTTGCGGTCGACGATGAAGATGTGGCCGTCTTCGTCCATATAGGCGATGTCGCCGGTGAGCAGCCAGCCGTCTCGGAAGGTCTTCTCGGTCTCGGCGGGATTGTTCCAGTACTCCCGCATCACGGTCGGCCCCTTGCAGACCAGCTCGCCGGGCTCGCCCAGTGGCATCTCCTTACTTCCGTCCTCGAGGTCGACGATGCGAACGTCGTTGTCCGGGAACGGAATCCCGACCCCGCCTGGCTTGCGGACGGTGAACAGCGGGTTGGCCGTGACGATGTTCGCATGGATGGTCATGAACGCGGGCGAAGCGCCCGCGGGGGAGAAATGGAAGGTTCTGGGCGAGCGGGTGAATCTGCGGGCGGGGCCGGGTCTGGACACGAAGGTGGTGGTACAGGTTTCCGGCGAGGAGATGGTGGAGGACGCGGGCCGG
>CAYPKL010000113.1:0-7556 GCA_964411285.1 uncultured Rikenellaceae bacterium | reverse complement strand
ACGCCGATCATGAGGCCCTTGCCGCGCACGTCGCCCATCAGCGGGTGCCGCTTCTGCATCTGACGCAGCTGCTTCATGATGTACTCGCCGCGGACGGCAGCATTCTTCATCATCCCATTCTGGATGAGCTCGATGGTCTTGAGCGCCGCAGCACAGCTCAGAGGATTGCCTCCGAAGGTCGAGCCGTGGGCGCCCTGCTTCCAGTCCATGACGCTCTTCTTCGCGACCATGATGCCGAGAGGCAGACCCGAGGCAACGCCCTTCGCGATAGCCATGATGTCGGGCTCGATATCCCAATGCTCGATGGCGAACATCTTGCCGGTACGGCCCATGCCGCTCTGTACCTCATCGACCATCAGCAGGATGCCGCGCTGCTCGGTGAGCTGGCGCAGCTTCTGGAAGTAGCCGGCCGGCGGAACGACGTACCCGCCCTCGCCCTGGATGGGCTCGACCACCATGACAGCCGTATCGGAAGGGGGAGCGATGCGCTCCATGACTTCTTCGATCATCCCAACGCAGCGGAGGCTGCACGTATCCGCAGTGAGACCGATGGGACACCGATAGCAGTAGGCGTAGGGCACATGAACGACGCCCTGCAGCATGGGCGAGAATCCTTCACGGTGTTTCGCCTTTGAGCCCGACAGCGTGACGGCGCCGTAGGTGCGGCCATGGAATCCCCCGAAGAATGCGAGCGCCAGCGGGCGCTTCGAATGCCAGCGTGCAAGCTTCAGGCCCGCTTCGACGGCCTCGGCTCCCGAGTTGCCGTACCAGATCATCTTCTCTGTCGGCCCGGGTGTGATTTGCTGGATCTTCTCCGCGAGCTCAATCTGGATCGGATAGAAGAAGTCTGTACCAGACATGTGCACCAGTTTGTCCGCCTGGTCCTTGATGGCCTTGATGACTTCCGGATGGCGATGCCCGGTACTGTTGACGGCGACCCCGGCCGTGAAGTCCAGATACGTGTTGCCGTCGACGTCTACGACTTCCAGTCCCTCGGCATGATCCGTCACGAGGACGTAGGGGCGTGCGTACGAAGGAGAAATGGCGGCGCGGTCACGCGCGTACCAATCCATGCCTTTGGGTCCCGGGATTGCCGTCTTGAGATCGATGTAGTTGTTCCTGGCCATTGTCGTCACTCCTTTGAATAGTGTTCACGACGCTTTTCGCGCAACGTGCCCGGCGGTGTCAGGTCGTAGGCGTCCTGCGTGAAGATCTTGGCGATGCCCTCGGGCGGCACCTTGCGCTTCTGTGTGTCACAGATGAGACACGGCTCCGGACAATGACTCCTGGTATCTTCGGGCTCGGGGTACGACACGATGACGCCTTCGTAGTTGCGGAGGACGATGCGGTCCGGCGACATCGAGAGAATGTAGTTGGGACTGACCGGGATCTTGCCGCCGCCGTGGGGAGCGTCGACCACGAACTGCGGCACAGAGAAACCGCTCGTGTGACCGCGCAGGAACTCCATGATTTCGATCCCCTTGTAGACAGACGTGCGGAAGTGGCTGATACCGCTGGTCAGATCGCACTGGTAGATATAGTAGGGTCTGACGCGGATGGCCACGAGCTTCTGGATGAGTTCCTTCATGACGTAGGGACAATCGTTGATCCCCTTGAGGAGGACGGACTGATTGCCGACCGGGATGCCTGCGTCGACAAGCATCGCGACAGCCCTGGATGATTCGGGCGTCACCTCACTAGGATGGTCGAACTGCGTGTTGAGCCACAGCGGGTGGTACTTGCGCAGCATGGCGCAGAGCTCGGAGGTGATGCGCTGGGGGAGGACCACGGGAACCCGGGTGCCGATGCGGATCACCTCGACGTGCTGGATTCCCCGGACCTCACTGATGACGTACTCGAGGAAGTCGTCGTCGACGAGCAGGGCGTCACCGCCGGACACGAGGACGTCGCGCACTTCTTCATGTTCGCGGATGTAGCCGATCGCCGCGTCGACCTCGCTCCTGGAGCGTCGCCCGTCAGTCATCCCGGCAAGGCGCCTGCGTGTGCAGTGCCGGCAATACATGCCGCACTGATCCGTGATGAGGAAGAGCACGCGATCGGGATACCGATGGGTCAGGCCGTGGACGGGAGAATCGACCTCCTCGTAGAGGGGATCGTCCAAGTCGCTCGGCGCAGACTGCAATTCCAGTGCGCTCGGAACACATTGTCTGAAGATGGGATCATCCGGACCGCTGTGATCGATGAGCGTGGCGTAGTAGGGTGTGATCGCCATGCGGAACCTGGAAAGGGCACTGATGACGCCAGTCTTCTGCTCATCAGTGAGCTGGATGATCTGGGATAGGGTTTCGACTGTCTGGATACGGTTGGCAACCTGCCAGCGCCAATCATCCCAGTCCCGCTGCAACACGTTCTTCCAAAGGGGAACGTCAGTGTACTTGTGACCCGACAAGGAACACCTCCTCCTTTCGATGGTGGAGATGGCGGGATTTGAACCCGCAACCTCGTGCTTGCAAAGCACTTGCTCCCCCGTTGAGCTACATCCCCACATGTATAGACAAGAACGACAAAATGGTGGGCCTCTCTGGATTCGGACCAGAGACCTCGTCCTTATCAGGGACGCGCTCTAACCAGCTGAGCTAGAGGCCCACTCGCAACTTCCTTTTCCGACATGCCATTCTACAGGATATCGCCCTGCTGTCAAGTCACAGGAACGGTTCTCAGCCGTATCGCTCTTCCTTCCATGGGTCCCCATGCATATGATAGCCACGCGATTCCCAGAACCCGGCCTGATCCTCGGCGAGGAACTCAAAACCCGAGACCCATTTGGCATCCTTCCATGCATAGAGCGAAGGTACCAGCAACCGCAGTGGTCCGCCATGTGGGACAGTGAGGGGAAGCCCGTTCCATTCCCAGACCAGCATCGTGTCGTCGGCGAGAAGGGCTTCGATCGGGAGGTTCGTCGTGAACTCAGTTACGCAGTGGGCCATGACAAATCGCGCCGATGCCGACACTTCAACGTGAGCCGCCTCCAGGACGTCGCGCACCAGTGCGCCGCCCCACTCCGTCCCCAGCATCGACCATCCGGTGACACAGTGGAAATCCGCCATCATCGTCGTATGCTTCACCGCCATCAGCTGCTGCCAGGTCATCTCGGTGGGCTCCCGGACCTTGCCCCAGAACCTGAACGTGAAGCTGTTCACGTCCACCGACGGCACCTGCTCAGCCGTCAGCGTGTAGAACGACGTCGTGACCGACTGGTTGGGCGGGACGCGTGGCCTGCTCGGCCGGGGAGCAAACTCCGGCCCGTCTGGACGCCTACGACCGAACATGTCCGAACTCCGCGCGTTCATAGGCCTTCATGAGCAAGTCCACAAGAAACGCTGTCGCCGGGATCATCACGACGCTGCCCGCCGCCTGACCCAGCATCACCGGCCAGTACGGGAGCTTCATGACACTATGCAGTACAAAGGGCAGCCAGCCGATATTGAGCGCCAGACGCGCGACCGCCACACCTGTCCATATACGTGCGGTCCGCGACCGCGGCCATCCCAGCTTCACAAACGCCCAGGGAATGACGCCGTTGAGAGCTGTGATCGCCGTTATCTGCCAGATGACGAAGGGACCAGACGGCCAGATGGCGAAGCCGACCAGATCGGCAGCAGCCCCGACCAGCGCTCCGCTGAGCGGACCTGCGACGATACCGGCAAACGTGATCGGCAGGTGTCCGAGACCTATTCTTGCCCCGATGCCACCCCCGATGGGGATATTCAGTGACATGAGGCGTGTCAGGACGATGCTCAGCGCAATCATGAGCCCGTTCAGTGTCAGGACCCTGAGGGCGACAGCGGAACGATCCGGTTTCCCTTCGACGGGTATGCTCACCGTTTCACCTCCTGCATGACTCATGAACACGTCAACACTCCATGGATGGACAGGCGTACATCGTCAGCAGCGCCAAGCAGCATGCAACGGTGTCGACCTAGAGATTGACCGCCAGGAACCGCTTCTTGCCTACGCGCATATGGATGGGCGAGTGATCCAGGGGGACGCGAAATCCAATGTCTTCGACCCGCTTTCCCTCGATCTCGACGCCGCCCTGCTGAATGAGACGCCGTGCCTCTGACTTGGAGGCGACAGCGCCCAAGGCAAACAGCAGGTCGATCGCTCCTGTATCGGCGGCCCCGGCGAGCTCGACCGGCAGTGCAACGTCCTCATAGGCAATGTCTGCCGACGCAGTCGAAGCCCTGCCACTGAAGACCTTCGCGAAGTTGTCTTGAGCGGCCGTCGCCTGATCGGTCCCGTGGAACCTCTCAGTGACAAGGAACGCAAGCCGCTTCTTGGCAACCATGGGGTGCACCGAACCGTCTGCGATTCCTGCTGCCATGTCGTGCACCTCGCGCTCAGGTGTTGTGGTGAGCAGGGTATAGTACTGCTCCATGAGGCCATCCGGGATGGACATGCATTTGCCGTACATGTCCACAGGGTTTTCCGCTATACCAATGTAGTTGCCCAGGCTCTTGCTCATTTTGTGGATACCGTCGAGTCCCGGAAGGATCGGCATCATGAAGGCCACCTGAGCCGGCTGACCTGACTGCTCCTGCAGTTCGCGAGCCAGCAGCAGGTTGAACTTCTGATCGGTGCCGCCTAGCTCGACGTCCGCCTCGACTGCCACGGAATCATATGACTGCATGAGCGGATAGAAAAACTCATGAAAGAAGATGGGAACCTGTGCATGATATCGCTTGGAGAAGTCGTCGCGCTCCAGGATCTGCTGGATCGTGAACCTCGAGGCGAGACGGATGATCTCTTCGAAGGTCAGCTTTGCCAGCCACTCGCCGTTGTAGCGGACCTCGGTCTTCTGTGGGTCAAGGATGCGGTACACCTGCTCGAAGTACGTCTGGGCATTGGCGTCGATCTGTTCCCCGGTCAACGGCGGACGCGTCTTGGAGCGTCCGGACGGATCGCCGATCCTCCCTGTGTAGTCGCCGATGATGAAGACGACCTGATGTCCCAGGTCCTGGAACTGACGAAGCTTGTCGATGACCACCGTGTGCCCGAGGTGAAGATCGGGAGCGCTGGGGTCACAGCCCAGTTTCACGCGAAGCGGTCTCCCTGAGACGAGCGATCCCCTGATCTTGGAAGCCAGCTCTGGTTCACTGACGATTTCAGCCGTGCCGCGCCGGAGGATACTCAGCTGACGCTGAACCTCCTGCTCCAACTGAGCGTTTTCCATCTCCACCTCTTTCATGAGATATCCTGCGGGCCCTTCCAGGCGATCATCGCTACCGTGCCCCGGTCCACAATGACCTGCTGAATGCTGCCCTGCGTGACATTGCTGAGCGTCCTTGTCGAGCCCTGCCGTATGAGTGCATGAGTTAGCGGGTACTTGAACCCGATCAGCGTCAACTCTGTCTCATCCACCATCGGTACAAAAGACACCGTCATGCCGGGGACAAAACGTGTGATCGTGCCTTCCCTGAGCAGGTTCACCTGACATCGGCTGTCTTCAAAGGATATCCCTTCGAAGTCGACCACGCGCCGTGCAGTGAGCTGCAGGTTGAACAGGCTGTGGTCGAGTCTCCCTCCGAGCCCCGCCAGGACAAGCACAGCGCCATGTCTCTCTGCGGCTGCCAGCAGGTCAAAGGCGGCCTCCAGATCGGACACGTCCTTCTGCACCGGCAGGCTGACCACCCGTGTACGGTCATGGTCCAACCCCGCCACCAACTCCGGAGCCACGGAGTCGCCGTCACCGACAAACAGGTCGGGGATGAGTCCAAGCTCGACCATCACGGCCAGGCCCCGATCCACGGCAACCAGGAATGCGTCCGAGTAGTCGACCGATCTAAGGTACGAGAACGAGCCAGGGTCTCCCCCGGCGAAAATGATCGTTGGCGCGGCCGGCATGCGGGTCCTCCCTAGACGCCCTTGAGGAGTCGTACGAAGGCGGAAGGGTCGGCTGAACGGAAGAAGGCGGTTCCTGCCACGAGCTCATCCGCACCGGCGTCACGAAGAGCCCCTGCGTTCGATGCGTCTACTCCCCCGTCAACGGCTATGCGAAGAGGTTTCCCGGATCGCTCCGCCGCAGAACGAAGCGTCCGCACCTTCGCCAGCGTCCCCGGAATGAACGATTGACCCCCAAAGCCCGGTTCCACGGACATCAGGAGCACCGTGTCGACACTGTCGAGGAGGGGAATGACCGACTCCACCTCTGTTGCCGGGTTGATGGCAACCCCTTTGCGGATTCCACATCCTCCGAGGGCCTGGAGCGCCCGAAACGGGTACCGCGTGGCCTCAAGGTGAAACAGCAGCTCGGTCACACCTGTTCCGACGAATGCGTCGAACGTGTCCTCGGGATGCTCGATCATCAAGTGCGCACAACATGGAAGGCCTGATGCCCTGACGATGTCGGCGGCGATCGACCAGCCAAACGAGAGATTCGGCACGAATCGCCCATCCATTATGTCTAGATGAATGCTGTCTGCTCCAGACAGCCGAATTCGCTCGAGCGTGCCCTTGAGTTCCACGAAATCCGTACTCAGAACGGAGATGGACACCCCGATGCGTGACTCTTCCATCATGGGACTTTCGATACCGTCAGCTCGATCCATCCACCCTTCTCGATGGCATCGCCGACTGCCGGTTCCTGCATCAGCACCAGTTGAGCCGGTTGGGTGATCTGAGGTGACACGATCACTTTGCTCACCGACAGCCCAAGAGCAGTCAGTCGCTTCCTCGACTCAGTGAGCGATGATCCGACCAGGTCGGGCATGATGGTCATGGTCCCCCTGCTCATCGTGAGCGTCACGATAGACCCCCTGGAGACATCGGCACCAGCCGCAGGCTCCTGAGCCAGCACGGTCCCCACCGGGCTCACGTCGACCTTCTCAACGAGATTCCCCAGGACCAGCTGGTTCGCAGCAATGAAGGCCTGTGCCACCTCGAACTTCCCGCCGACGAAGTCCGGGAGCGTCAGAGAGACCGGGCCCGAACTGGTCACTACAGTTATGACACGCCCCTTCCGCACCATGGTCTGGGGTTCCGGGTCCTGTCTGAGGACAAAATCGACGGGCATCGTGCTTGAGGTCTCGGAAGACTTCACTTCAACCTGCACTCCAGCCTTTGCAGCCTTCGCCTCGGCTTCCCGGAGGCTGACGCCCACGAACACCGGAGCCTCAATCATGCCCGGGCCGGCAGTACTGGGCGAACACCCGGCAGTCACCGTAATGAGGCAGAGCATCGCTACCGCCGCCGCACACCTGTGTTGCTTGCGTATCATCAGTGTCATTCCACCTGTAGACGAACGGAATCAACTCATCCGCCAAGTCTCGCCGAGTCAGCACGACCCGAACCCAAAGCTCACGCATAGCCAGTCCACAAACACTCTTCTGAACCATTATACGGCCAGCCGCCAATAGTCAACCACAAACGGGCACAACTCATTTGACAACGAGGCCCAAGACTATAAAATCAGAGTGCCCCAAAGCGGGCATTGGACGTTATTCTCTGTAGAGGAGGCTTTATGAAGAAGAGAGTCTTGATCATGGGAGCTGCAGGCCGGGACTTCCACAATTTCAACGTGGTCTATCGGGACAACC
>CAYPKL010000112.1:0-8211 GCA_964411285.1 uncultured Rikenellaceae bacterium | reverse complement strand
TGTAATTCATTCTATGACCGTTAAGGAATATAACAGATCTGTTGATGAGTATTCTGATTCCATTTACCGGTTCATCCGCACTAATCTTAAGGATGACGACCGGGCAAATGATATTGTGCAGGATAGTTATGAAAGGCTGTGGAGAAACGTTACAGATATAGATTATGCTGTTGTTAAACCGTGGTTATTTACAACAGCATACCATGCCATGATTGATATAATCAGGAAGGAAGCCAGGATGAAACCTGTTGAAAATTCAGATGAACACGATTTAATTTCCGAATCGCAGTACAGTGATCTGAATGAGGTGCTTCACCTTGCCCTTGACCGCTTACCGGAAAACCAGAAGTCACTCGTTCTCCTGCGCGACTATGAAGGATACAGCTATAAGGAAATTGGTGATATAACAGGCTTAAGCGAAGCTCAGGTAAAGATTAATATCTATCGTGGCAGAGTTGCCCTCAGGAACTACATTGGAAAAATTGAAATAGTACTATAACCATGAAACCCGACAGATCAAACTATGAGTTATGGTTTACCGGCTGGCTCGATGGGAATCTGAGCCGGGAACAGGTTGAAGAATTAATGGCCTTCCTGAATGAGAATCCTGATCTCCGGGAAGAATTAAACGAAATAAATCTTATAACCTTCGAACCTCCCGACCTCTATTTCAGCGATAAGGATTCTCTTAAGAAATCATACGAAAATTTCTCTGATTCGCAATTTGACAATTTGTGCATTGCCAGCCTTGAAAATGATCTTACTCCCGGACAAAAATCTGAACTATATGAGATTATCGGTCATGATTCCAATAAAAGAAAGACTTTTGATCTTGTTCAGAAACTTAAATTAAAACCTTCAACCGTCTCATTTAATAGAAAAAGCAGTGTTAAAAGATTAACAGCAGGGCAGAAGTTTTTAAAGTTGTCAGTTATCGGGTTAAGCGCAGCAGCAACAATTACAATTTTGATTGTGGCCTACCTGTTTTTACCCGTGGATCTAAAAAAAGAACCCAGCCAAACAACCCAGAATATAACTGCTGACACTCTCCTTCTTAAGATTCCTCCGGCGATCATAAATAAGAAATCTGAAGCTGCCCGCAGGGAGCGGACGTTGTTGCCGGAGTTAAAAAATATTATCCCCGATCCCGGAGTCAGCGGTTTGAATATTACACAGGCGGAAAAGGCAGGTGAGGAAAATCCTGATCCCATAACAGGCTTTCACAGAGAGGCGTACTTATCCAGCCTGGCAATTCCGGTCGCCGATAATATTCTGAACATATCCAGACCCTCAGAGAATGTCCTCCTGCCTTTTACTACAGTAGTCATCACTCCTTTAACAGGAGATGACAGGAGCAACGTGGACAGGTTTGTAGCGAGGTTGTTCCATGAACTGATAATGAGAGATACCATTTCGGGAGACCGGCCTGTTGAGTCGTATGAATTGGCTTCTGCCGGAATAACCGGTTTGAATAAGCTTCTTGGATGGGAAATGGCCCTCTCAAGGAATACCGGTGAAAGCGGAGAAATAAAGTCATATTATTTTTCTTCAAAACTGGTGAAGTTCAATGCTCCCGTAAAAAAGACAGGGAATGAAATGTAACTTTTTGACAATTGTTCCCGTCACAGCATTAAATAACAGAAAAAAAGGATTACGCCAATGAAAAAATACATACTCCCCATAGCTGCCATATTGATAATAAGCGAATCATTTACTTATTATCCTATTGACGGAGAGATGGACGGAATGCAGCCGCCTGACCGGGCTGATACGAATGCAAATATGTCAATTATTGTAGGTGATGACTTTTTCAGGATAGATGAAAATGACTCTTCATTATCTGTAAGGATGGGAACCAGGGGATTGAATATCCTGGAATCGCTTGAGGGCACAAAAGTCGACTTTGAAAAGTATGAAACACCTTTGGAAAATAATACGGAGCAGGAGCGTGAATATGACGATGATGACCGGGACTATTTTATGAAGGCAAGGCATTTCAGGGGCCATTGGGCCGGTATTGAAGCAGGATTCAATAATTATAACCACATAACATCCATGGTCCTGCCGGATCAGATAGATTATATGTCGCTCGATGCAAGCAACTCAAATTGCTTCAATCTGAACTTCTCGCAGGTGAACTTAGGGTTAGGAAGGCACATTGGTATTGTCACGGGAATAGGCTTAAACTGGAATAACTACAGGTTTGAGCATGCAAACAGTATTATGATCGATAACGACGGGATTGTGTCGGTGTATAACCCGAATACCTCCGTTCCTGTCAAGAGATCAAAATTTTCCACCCTTTACCTGAACATCCCTGCATTACTTGAAATTCAGATACCTGCGGGATTCGGGAACAGTTTAAACCTGGCTGCAGGTGTTATCGGAGGAATCAAACTCAATGCATGGACCAAAGTGGTTTTTGAAGACGGGGAGAAGTCAAGGGTGAATGGCGATTATAATCTGAATCTTCTGAGAGGAGGGTTCACTGCAAGGGCAGGTTACAGGAATTTAATGATCTATGGCACATATTATCTCACACCATGGTTTCAGGAATTCAAAGGACCTGGTGAACTAAACCTGGAACCATTCGAATTAGGGCTGGCATTTACATTCAACGATTGAAATAAATCCGGTATATTTGTTGATACGCGATTAGTATTAACTATATATTTCAATTTATTTCCCCGATATGAAACTTTTGCTTATAAGCAATTCAACCAACGCCGGAGAACCTTACCTCGACTATCCGAAATTCAGGATAAAGGAATTCCTCGGTGACAAGCATATTAAAGCCTTATTCATTCCATATGCTGCGGTAACATTTTCATTTGATGATTATGAGAAAAAGGTACAGGAGAGATTCAGGGAAATAGGACATGATGTAATTTCAATTCATCATTACAGCAATCCGGTTAAAGCAGTTGAAGGAGCTTCTGCAATTGTTGTCGGCGGTGGAAACACATGGATGTTACTGAAGCTTCTCAGGCAGAACAAGCTCATTGATGCTGTCAGAAAAAAGGTGCTCGGAGGGACTCCATATATTGGCTGGAGCGCAGGGTCGAATGTTGCCTGCCCGACAATCCGGACCACAAATGATATGCCCGTAACCCAGCCTTCCTCCTTTAAAGCATTTAACCTTATTCCTTTCCAGATCAATCCTCATTACCTCGATGCCAATCCTGATGGTCATGCCGGCGAAACAAGAGAACAGCGTATTGAGGAATTCATTGAGGCAAACCCGGATATTTGGGTTGCCGGCCTCAGGGAGGGGACTATGCTGCTTTTTGAAGAAAACACTATCACTCTGATAGGAAAGAAAAAGGCAAGAATATTCAAAAAGAATATCCCACCAATAGAGTTGGGAGAAAACAATAACTTCTCCTTCCTTCTCGAATAAAATTATTCTAATCCAAATAATTAACTTTGTTCACCGTTTATTAAGCCGGCTGGAATAGATATTCTTGTTAATATATGAAAATTCCGAAACGAATCCTGAAGATAACCGGAGCATTGATTTTGTCGGTGATAGTCCTGTTATTCATTGTATCAGCAATGATGCAGGATAAGGTTGCCGGCATTGTGTTCAAATCTCTTAACAGGAATTTTGCAACAAAAATTGAAACCGGATCCTATCATCTTTCTCTGATAAAAAAGTTCCCAAAAGCCTCTTTTGAATTAAAAAACGTTATCGTTTATTCATCACACGGTTTCGACAAGGCAGCATTCAAAGGGATAAATACCGATACCCTTTTAACTGCAAAATCTGCATCGGTTGACTTTAAAATTATTGATTTAATCAGAGGTGCTTATACTTTTAAAACCATTAGCGTAAGGACGGGAAATCTTAATCTTTTCACTGATACTGCAGACCATTACAATTACGATGTATCAATAAAAGATGGTGGCGATAAAAGCGATAAGAAGGTCCGGCTGAACCTTAACAGGATCCATCTTTCTGATATCAGGGTTGTTTATAACGATCTCCGGGTTGACCTGGTTCTTAAAAGTACATTCAACAACGGCCGGTTTAAAAGCAAAATCAGAGGCGGTGATATTGATTTTGAAGGAACATCCGAGGTTGTCTTTGATCTTTTCCAGCTCAATAATACCTCTTTCAGACAAATTGTAAAAACCAATATTGATATCGGTCTGAATAAGAACGACAAAGGCATCTTTTTCAGAAAAAGCACTATGAGTTTTGAAAAGCAGGATATCGTCCTTACCGGCTTTATTGCATCCGATAACTATCTCGACCTGGATATTTCAGGGAAGAGTATCGATATTTCAAAACTAACTCCTTATATCCCGGATAAATACAGGAAAATAACTTCAGAATACAATCCGTCAGGCATTTTAAAATTTGATTGTAAGATCAAAGGAAAGCCAACCCGTTATCAGGATCCGAACTATGACATCAGCTTCTCGCTGAAAAATGCAGGTATTGACCATACCGGTTCAGATTTTAAAATCAACAGGCTCTCTTTTAACGGATCAATTACAAATGGTATTAAAAACAGCCCGAAAACAAGCTCATTTAAAATCAGTAATTTCAAAGCCGGGTTTGGTTCTGCTGATTACAAAGGTTCCTTTTCAGCATCAGATTTTTCAAAACCCGCTGCTGAACTGACCTTCAGCGGAACAATTTATCCATCGGAGATAAAGGAGTTCCTTGGTTTCGGGAATATCGGATATGCAGGGGGATCAATCGATCTTAACATAAGGCTTTCCGGACTTCTGGAAAAGAAAGATCATTACAGTTTTGCCGATCTGTCGGAATTGGACTCCAGGTCAGAGTTTGAATTTAAATCGTTTGGGATTACGCTTACTGATAAAAATTTAGATTTGAAAAATGCCTGTGGAAAGATTTTTCTGACCGAAAACACAGTAACAGATAATTTTACGCTGCTTCTTAATGATCAGAAATTCACACTGTCAGGCAACCTGATTCATTTTTCTGAATGGCTGGCCGGAAAACCGGTGTGCCTTACCGGATCAGCCAGTGTCGTTTCTCCATGTCTGAAACCGGAGCTTTTTATGAAAGACACGCCTGAAAAAGCCGGACCCGATGCAACTTCCGCACCGTTGACTCTGCCCAATGATGTAGCCATTGATTTAAATTTCTCTTTTGATACTCTGACATATAAAAAATTCAATGCCGAAAAAATCAGAGGACAATTAAGTTTTAAGCCTAAAACGCTTAATTTCAGATCTATAAAATTAAACTCCCAGGATGGTGTTGTTTCCGGAAATGGATTGGTGGTCCAGAATCACGATAAATCTTTGATAGGGAGAGGAAGCTTTACCGTGAATGATGTTGATGTTAAAAAGTCGTTTACATCGTTTAACAATTTCGGGCAGAATTTTCTTAAAGCAGAAAACATTGAAGGGGCTCTTTCAGGGACCATTACCCTGCTACTGCCTGTTGATTCAATGCTGAATCCAGTAATGAAATCACTTACTGCCGAAGGAAAATATGTGCTGACTGACGGGGCCCTGATCGATTTTGATCCTGTAAAAGCATTATCTTCTTTCATCGAACTCTCAGAGCTTGAAAACATTAAATTTGACAGGCTTGACAATGAATTTTTTATCAGGAACAACAACTTTTATGTTCCTCAGATGGAAATCAGATCATCTGCCGTTGATCTTTCAGTTAACGGAACTCACAGTTTTGATAATGATTATGAATATCATGTACGGATGCATCTTTCTGAGATCCTTAGCAATAAAGACAGGAAAAACAGAAAAACATCGTCAGAATTCGGTGAAGTTGAAGATGACGGCTTAGGCAGGACCTATATTTTTCTCAGAATTGATGGAAAAGGCGAAGATGTTGATGTTTCATATGATGTGAAAGCGGCAGGTAATAAAATAAAAAATGACATTAAGAATGAAAGGCAGAATCTTAAAACAATTCTAAATGAGGAATACGGCTTATATCCATCTTCAAATGAACCCGCAAAAGAGCAGGCCTCAAAACCAAAATTCAGGATCTCGTGGGAAGGAACTGAAACTACGAACACAAAGGCAGAATCTTCTTCCGGAAAAAAAGAGAGCATTATAAGGAAGATATTTAGAAAGAAATAGTGTTAATTTACATTATAAAATTTTACCCTTGAATATTTCCAGACACCGTAGCAGGTGGGATATTTTTTTATTTCTGTTTGCAATTCTTCTCGGAGTTGGGTCTCTCATTTATACCCAGTCACTTGTAAAAAGTCTGAAAAACGAAGAGCGGAAGAAGGTACAGATGTGGGCTGAAGCAACACGACTTATTAATTCTGCCGATTCAACACAGAACCTCGGGTTTCTCTTATCAATAATCGAAAACAACAGCACGGTGCCTGTGATCCTTACTGACGCCCACAACAATATAATTGCCGTCAGGAACCTGGACTCAGGCAAAGCTGACGATCCCGGTCACATCGGGTTAAGCTTCGAGAGGATGAAATCTGAAAATGAGCCGATTATAATTGACCTCGGCGGGGGCTTTGTGAACAGGATCTACTATAAAGACAGTACAATTCTGACCCAGCTTATTTTTTATCCATATGTCCAGCTTGGTTTGATCATTATGTTTATTCTTGTCTCCTACCAGGCACTCAGCTCTTCCAGAAGAGCTGAGCAGAACAGGGAATTTGTCGGAATGTCAAAAGAGACTGCTCACCAGTTGGGAACACCAACTACTTCCTTGTCGGGCTGGGTTGAGATCCTTCAGAACGACTATCCTAATATTCCGCTTACAAAAGAACTGGCATTGGATGTCAAAAGACTCGAAAAGGTAACTGAGAGATTTTCAAAAATCGGATCCAAACCCGATTTGTCTGAAGAGAATGTGATAAATCTCGTGCAAAACTCTGTTGATTATCTGAAATCAAGATCATCAAATAAAGTATTATTCGTACTTGCATTTTCACCCGATGATGAGATCCTGGTGCCAGTTAATCCTGCTCTATTTGAATGGGTGATTGAAAATGTATGTAAGAATGCCATTGATGCCATCGAGGGCAGCGGGGAAATAACTATCAGGGTATCGGAAGCAGAGAAATATGCAATCATCGACATTTCAGATACCGGAAAAGGGATACCCAAATCAGCCTTTAAAAAAATATTCAATCCCGGATATACAACCAAAAAAAGAGGATGGGGCCTGGGCCTTTCACTGTCAAAAAGGATTATTGACGAATATCATAATGGCAAGATTTTCGTGAAAAGTTCTGAAATCGGCAAAGGATCATGCATCAGGATTATGATGTATAAAGCCAGGGTATAGCAGCCCTTTTTAACCCTGAAAACAGACCGGATGAACCGTAGCGAAATAGAGATAATGGCTCCTGCAGGATCTTATGAATCCCTGACAGCTGCAATTCAGGGTGGCGCCGATTCAGTTTACTTCGGCGCTGAACAATTAAATATGAGAGCCGCTTCATCAATTAATTTTTCACTCGACGATCTCAGGAAAATTGTTGCCCTCTGCAGGGATAACAACATCAAAAGCTATCTCACTGTTAACGTGGTTGTTTTCGACCATGAAATGGAACAAATGCACAGAATCATCGATTCAGCAGTTGAAAGCGGAGTTTCTGCCGTCATTGCTTCCGACCTGTCAGTCATTGAATATGCATTTAAATCCGGCATGGAGGTTCATCTTTCAACCCAGCTTAATATTACAAATACCGGGGCTTTAAAATTTTATTCCCAATGGGCCGATGTTGCTGTTCTTGCAAGAGAGCTGAACCTGGAACAGGTAAAGCATATTCACGGTAAAATAATGGAGCAGGATATCAGGGGGCCGCGGGGAGAGTTGGTGAAAATCGAAATGTTCGTACATGGAGCCTTATGCATGGCAATTTCCGGTAAATGTTATCTGAGCCTTCATGAAAACAATACATCTGCTAACCGCGGCAAATGTTACCAGACATGCCGTAAATCATATATTGTGACTGAAAAAGAATCGGGTTACCAGCTTGAAATTGACAATGAATACATAATGTCACCCAAAGATCTCTGTACAATCGGTTTCACCGACAGGCTTCTTGACGCAGGTGTAAGAGTTTTTAAAATAGAGGGAAGAGCCCGGCCGGCAGAATATGTTAAGATTGTTACTTCATGCTATAATGAAGCTGTAAGATCGGTGTTGGATGGCACTTACAGCAAAGAAAAAATTGAAATTTGGAAGAACAGGTTATCTTCCGTTTTTAACCGTGG
>CAYPKL010000111.1:0-4614 GCA_964411285.1 uncultured Rikenellaceae bacterium | reverse complement strand
ATAATATAAAGGCGGCTGTCAGCCATCAGGTTCATGAAATTGTCAGCCTGACAGTAAACCAGCCATTTCCCGTCAGGAGAAACTGCGGGGAAATAATTGCTCTTACCATTATTACTGGCGCCAGTTACAGGCAGTGCCGTTCCTCCGTTTCCATCATTAAACGGTATTGTGAATAAATCGTATTTTAAGATTTTTTTCCTTTCTGCAAACTCCTCCTGGATTTTGGTATCCTGTACAGCAATTTCAAAAGGATCATTACCTCTTGGCAGGGCTTTGCCCCTTGAAAAAATGATCGACTTTCCATCAGGGGTCCAGAAAGCATTACTCTGAACATATTCTTCCAGATCGGCACCAGGCAGCTCTTTTAAAACGTGTGTTTCCCTGTTATATACTGCAAGATGACCGTTTACCGGGAAAAAGAGCTGAGAGTAAGCAAAACTCTCCTGGGAGATCATGGGAGGATTGTATGAAAGAACGCGATCCTTTATAGTCGTTACAATATACTTACCGTCAGGGGAAATCTTTGAAAATAATCCAAATGAGCTTCTCTTTTCAATTTTTGACCATGACATAAAATGATCAATATCAAAGACGACAGTATCTTTTAACGATGCCACAAAATATCCCCCCTTATCCCTTCTCCCCGCGTCGAGATCCAGGCCGATTGTTTTACCATCGGCTGTTATTGAATGGCAATTACCGCAAACAGGAAATCCCCTCATTGCAATATGAGGTTTTTCCTTACAACCGGGATCTATAAGGATGTAATTCATCGAATCGAGTTGTTTTTCTGCTAAAACAAAGGGTATAGGTATCTGGCGGTATAGTATCGGAGCGCCAACTGAATCACTGCTTATCCTGAACATTACCTGCCCGCTGACTTTGTTTCCTTTTTCGGATTGGTTTACCTTAAAATAGATCTTTCCAGAATTTGAGAGAATTTTTATACTATCCCATTCTGATTCCGTCGGCTTCCATCTGGTATTTTGAGTGGTTGCATTTACTGCAAGTCTTTTATTCCCGGTTGTAAGAGAAACATTCCACGATTTAACATCATTACCCGCACTCTTCCACTCAAATGTCGGTGCAGGAAATTCTGGAGGGAAAAGCGTATTTTCGAAAGGATATGTTATCAATTCCCCTTCAGAAGCACCTTTTTTCCTGACAAGGAATATTACTAAAATGCAGGCAGCTATTAGTGACAGAAACAATACAATATATTTTAATTTATTCATTATGATCAATTTAAAGAATTTTAAATAATATTTTATTCATGAAATCACTTTTCAGAATTTTGGACTATCAGCAAATGTAATTATTTAGAGATTAAAATATGTATTTTTTCATCTATTCGCGGGACATCATGGTACGATTTTTTTTCTTAATTTGTTGTCGTGTCTAAACCGGAAATATCCGGATAATTCAAATCAGAATTAAATGAATAAATCATTTGCAGCAAGCTGGGAACTCATTAAAAAACGAACCTTAAACACCAGGTTTTTCATTTTACTGTTTTGTGCTTTCAGTGCCATTAATTCGATAAAAGCCGGATCTCAGGTTTCAAAACAGACTCTTTCTTTTCCGAAACCGGCATCTTCCTGGGATGAAGCAATACCTCTGGGAAACGGGATGCTTGGGGCCCTGGTCTGGCAGAACGGGGGAAACCTGAGGTTTTCGCTCGACAGGGCCGATCTCTGGGATCTGCGACCAATGGAAAACCTTGGCAAACCGGAGTTCAGCTTTAAATGGGTTCAGGAACAGGTCAGAAATAATAACTATAAGGTTGTCCAGGATATGTTTGATGTTCCGTATGATCAGTCGCCTGCACCTACAAAAATACCGGGGGCGGCCCTGGAATTCAGTATACAAAGCCTTGGTGAAGTAAGCAAGGTGGAGCTGTTGCTTAAGGATGCCCTTTGCAGGATCAGCTGGGAAAATGGAGCACGGCTTGAAACTTTCGTCAATGCTGCAAAACCGGAAGGATGGTTCCGGTTTGAAAATATCCCCGGAAAACTAATACCAATGCTTATACCTCCCCAATATCAGAAAACTGAAAAAGACACAGCCGACAATCCCGTGACCGGACTGGAACTTCAACGACTCGGTTACGAACAGGGTCAAGTCTCAAATGAACCATCCGGAATAGTTTACCGGCAGAAAGGCTGGAATGGGTTTGAGTACGAAGTAGGTGTAAGGTGGAAATATACAGGTAACACCCTTACTGGAGTCTGGACGATCTCCTCATCCTTTTCAGAAAAAGAGATGAAAAAAACTGCCAGGGACCTGATTTCAGAATCTCCGGACGAAGCATTGTATAAATCGACTTTCCAGTCGCATTCAGAGTGGTGGACTGATTTCTGGAGCCGGTCGTCTATTGCCATTCCTGATTCTATCCTGGAAAAACAATGGTACCTGGAACAGTACAAATTTGGTTCAGTGGCACGTTCTGACAGCCCCCCCATATCATTACAGGCTGTCTGGACAGCTGACAACGGGAGGTTACCGCCATGGAAGGGTGATTTTCATCACGATCTGAATACCCAGTTAAGCTACTGGCCGGCTTATTCAGGTAATCATCTTGATCTTGAGGAGGGTTTCCTGAACTGGTTATGGAAAAACAAAGAGACTTTCGAAAAATATACCAGAACATACTTTGGCGCCCCGGGCCTGAATGTTCCGGGTGTGACCACATTAACAGGCGAGCCCATGGGAGGATGGATCCAGTACTCACTTGGCCCGACGGTAGGCTGCTGGCTGGCACAGCATTTTTATCTTCACTGGAAATATTCGGGAGATGAAAAATTTCTTCGCGAAAGAGCCTATCCATGGATAAGGGATGTTGCTGTTTTTATTGATGCAATCTCGGTAATGAGTGAAAACGGAATGCGGAAACTGCCCCTGAGTTCAAGTCCGGAGATTCACAATAATTCAATCGATGCCTGGTTTAAACAGACCACCAATTACGATCTGGCCTTTATCCGCTGGACTTTTGCGAAAGCAAAAGAACTCGCTGAATTTCTTGGTGAATCAGAAGATGCTATGAAATGGGGGCGTATTTTAAAGGAATGGCCCGATTTTGCATTGGACAACAAGGGTGGATTAGCTTTTTCGCCGGGTAATCCCTATGCAGAATCGCACCGGCACTTTTCCCATCAGGTGGGGTGGCATCCACTGGGAATTATCGACTGGTCGAACGGGGAGAGAGACATGAAGATCATCGGGGCAACCCTGGAAAACCTCGAGAAAACAGGCCCCGACTGGTGGTGCGGATATTCATACAGCTGGCTGGGAAACATGTATGCACGTGCATTCAAGGGCGAAAAGGCTGCAGAAGTGCTTCGGATTTTTTCCGGGAATTTCTGCCTCCCCAACAGTTTCCATGTAAATGGAGAACAACATAACAGAGGATATTCAAAATTTAAATACCGGCCGTTTACTCTTGAAGGCAACTTCGCTTTTGCCTCTGCTGTTCAGGAAATGCTGATTCAAAGCCATACGGGAATTATCAGGATATTTCCTGCCATACCATCATTATGGAAGGATGCTGCTTTTAATACATTGCGGACTGAAGGAGCTTTTCTTGTTTCCGCAGAAAGGAAAAGCGGGAGGATTGAAAAAGTCGAAATATTATCTGAGAATGGCGGCCTCTGCCGGTTACACAATCCGTTTGACAAAGGACAATACCATGTAAAACACCACCGCTATGAAAAATTATATGAAGAGAGTGATATAATCACTGTAGTTTTCCCTAAAAACGGCAAAGTTGTTTTGACAGCATATTAATCTGTATTGAACAGGTTTAAAAATAAAGCTTAACTGACTTAAAAAACATAATAAGACTTTATAAAAACAGGAATTATGATTAAAACAAACAGTTTTTTAAAGATCATTTTGTGGACACTACTCTGCGGATTCATTTCCATAGGAGTTACCACGGCTCAGAATTCCGACAAACCGTTGATATTTCCAATTCCGCAGGAAATGCTGCTGACGGATGAGGCATTTATCCTTGATGAGAATATATTGGTTTTAGTCCCTGAGAAAGCCACTGAAAAAGACATGTCGCTTGCACGCCTTCTGGTTGGTGAGCTTAGTGCCAGGTACAGCCTCGCGGTTAAGATTGAAAAAGGATTGGTTATTCCGAAAAACAAAAAGACCATAGTAATGGGGTCAATAAGCAATCCACTGATTAAAAAGCTTTGCCTGGAGAATAACCTGGAGGTCACTGCCAAAAGTCCCGGTACTGAAGGATATATTTTACAGGTTAAAGGAAATCAAATCGTTATTGGTGGCTGGGATGACCAGGGTGCTTTCTTTGGTTTGCAGAGCCTGCGGCAGCTTATCCGCAATGGCAATGGTAAAAGTGTACAGGGATTAAAAGTCAGAGACTGGCCAAATATGCCTTTCCGCGGGATCCGGCTTTATGTTCCCGGTCCGGAAAATATAGCCTTTTTCAAACGGTTCATGAAAGATTTTATGGCTCTGTATAAATACAATAAGCTTATCATGGAGGTCAACTGCATGAGACTTGACAGGCATCCTGAGGTTAATGCCGGATGGATTGAGTTTTCAAAATACATGCAGTACACACGTTCAAACTCAACTCAGGGGTTG